>JANOGQ010000138.1:0-6764 GCA_031406105.1 Lysobacterales bacterium
GGTTTGCCGGCTGGCACACCTGGCCGAGGCGGAGCGCCTGTGGATACACCACCATGATCCCAGTCAAGACGATATAGCCATTGAGCGTAAACTGGATTTTTGCCAGTCTGCTTTGCAAGCCATGAACAGCAAGACGATTGCCGTATTGCCCAGCGAAGGTCAGCGGGAAGTGGTGTAAAAATCAGGACACCTGAATGAATCAGAGTTTCCCTAAACTTTTACTACAAGCTCAGAATCCTTCTCCAGCGCGCTGAAAAGCGTCTGAATATCGGCGTCATTGTTGTAAAAATGCGGTGATACCCGCAAATTGTTGTCACGCTCAGAGACCACAATTCCTGCCTCAGCCAATCGACTGACCAGCAAAGGCGCATCGGTGCAGGCTATGGCCATCATGGCTCCATGACGATCAGCCGCAGCTGGCGTCACCAATCGCCAGCCGCGGTGCTTGGCCTCTGAGGCAATCAGCGAAGTAAGATGCGCCACCTGCAGATAAACCGCATCCAGGCCAACACTCAGCAGGTATTCAATTCCGGCCATGCAGGCATAAATGGCACTGACGTTGGGTGTGCCTGATTCAAAACGCCTCGCAGCCTGGGCCGGGTCATTGCGATAAATATCCATGGTATGGATATTCTCTTGCGCAAACCAGCCGGTGGTGGTTGGCACCAATGCTGCGTTCACACTGTCGCGCACCATCATGAAAGCCAATCCGGCAGTGCCCAACAAATATTTCAGGCAGCCGCCTGCAATGAAGTCCGCACCGAGCTCCCGGGCAGACACGGGCAAGGAGCCAATTGCCTGGTAGCCATCCACCAGCACCTTCGCACCTCGTTGGTGGGCCAATTGGATAATGGGTGGCAATTCTGTTCTCACCCCATTGCGGTAGCAGACATAGGGTACCGAAACCAACAGAGTGCGCTGGTCTATCAGTTTTTCGAACTGCGCCAATGGCAGCTCGGTGCCCGCTTCATCGGCGCTTACGCGAACCACGCGCAGGCCGCGCCGCTGCTGCGCCAGCCAGATTTGTGAAGTGGTGGGAAAGTCAAAATCTGTAACCACAATCGTGTCGCGCCCAGCTTGCGGAAACAAGCTGCTGGCCAATGCATTCACCGACTCGGACAGTGAGCTTGAAATACTCACATCACCTGCCGGACAATCCAGCAGCCGGGCAGTGAGAGCCCGCATTTCCTCCAGCTTGCCCACCCAGTGCTCCCAATGAGAGCCATGTCTGTGGCGTGATTGCAGATAGTCATTGAAGGCCTGCTCTACGGCATAACACAAAACACCATACGAACAGCTGTTCAGATAGGTCTTGCTGGCAAGCAAAGGGAAATCCTGGCGGATTCGCTCAAGTTGCTGCTTATTCAAACCCACCTTACTCGCTTCGGTAAACACTCTATCTCTCCTTGGAATGGCGTTCGATGGTCTGGAGGTCTTTAAGTCAACGCTGAATAAATAGTGCCTATCAGTATGCTGGCCAGCACCACCGAAATAACCCACCGCATCCAGACAAAATTGAGTCACGGGGTTTCCAATGGAAATTCAATAAAGCCAGATTTTCACTGCACCGCAGCACTGCTGTAAAGCAAGGTCCTAGGGCTTGAGCACTAAAACTTGCTATTGGCATGCACAACAAGGACTGTTGCATTATAGTGAATACCCTCTGGCAACTATCACAGACAGGTCACGGCAGATAGATGGCCACTCGCGAAACTCAGGCACTGGTCATAGATGCGGCACTCATGCTTTTCAATAAGTATGGCTGCGCACAGGTTTCTACTAATCGTATTGCTGCAGAATGTGGTATTTCACGCGGTAACCTGCACTACCATTTCCACAAGAAAGAAGAGATTGTGCTGTCTATCTTTCAGCGCATTGTGCACGCGATGAATGAAGAGTGGCCGGAAGATCATTTTGATCCCACCCTGGAAAATATGGCTGGTATGTATGTACGGCAGTCACAGCTTATTCTGGAATTCGAATTTTTCTATAGGGAAATGCCAGCTTTGTTACGCCAGGATCCCCTGTTGCGCCGTCGGTATCGCGAACATCGTGACCGAAGAATCAGCCAAATCGCAAAATTCTTCATGGAGCTAGCTGATTGCGGGGTTATGGAATTTGCCTCGGACCAAAAGATAGTCCGGTCAATCGTGATAGCGACCTGGATAATTTCAGACAATTGGCCGAATTTCGTGGAGTTTCAAGGCGGAAATCTGGATGCTGAAGCGCTGTGCGAAGGTTATGACATGATCCTGCATGTGCTTGGGCCTTACATCAAGGTTGACTTTGTCGCGTTGACCGAAACATCTCATCAGACCATAAAAGAAATGGTGGCGAACAAATATGATCGTCGTTTGGCACACTCCAGCGGCGTGTAACAATCACCCTTTTGCGGAGTACCGGTGCTTTTTCGCTCGCGAAAGAAGCTTTGCGCTGACGGTGGATGACTCTGATTTCCGACTCTGATTTCCGGCAGACGACGCCTGCTAAAGGCAGGGATTCAGTGCATGGCGTCAAGCAAGCCAATTGAATGAGTTTAGTTGTTGGGCACACATCAGGTTGGTGCAGGCAGGTTCGGTGCTGCATGACTACTACGAGGTCTTTCGTGAAACATGACGAGAAATACTTCAGTTAGGCAATCAGCCCTAATATTTAAAGCCATAATCCTTTGAGGTTCCGGTATTTTTAACGGCGGCACTATCCGCACCGCGAGATCCTTATTGTTCGTGAATCAAGCGACAAGGAAAAGGAGCTTCAGTGGTTCGCCCTGTTTTTCGCTATAGGAAACCCTCTATCATGACTCAATCGATCAAGAGCGCTATTCACCAGGCGCTTTACTCAAAGACAGCTTCTGCGTTTGAGCGTCAGCTTATGGTTCCGCTGGTTACGGGCCTTTCATCTCTGGCGATGTTGGCGCCCGCCGTGGCGATGGGGCAAGAGGCAGAGGCTGCAAGTAATGTGCTGGAAGAAGTCATCGTTTCGGCCAGCAAGCGCGGAAATCAGTCCCTGCAGGATGTCCCTGTCAGCATTCGGGCATTGACGTCTGAAGATCTTGATCGGCAAAACATTCAGACGTTTGAAGATTGGGTTCGTCAGGTACCGGGCGTGACTTTCAAAGACCTTGGGCCGGGCGAAAAAACCATCGTGACCCGAGGCTTGGTATCAACGGGTGCAGCAACCACTTCGGTATATTTTGATGAAACCAACATCACAGCCTTTAACGATGGCGAGGGTGGCGGCCGAAATGTCGACTTCAAGTTGTTTGACCTGGAGCGGATCGAGGTTCTGCGTGGCCCCCAGGGCACTCTGTATGGTGCCAGCGGCATGGGCGGAACGGTCCGTATCATTCCCGCCAAGCCCAACCTTTCTGAATTCTCCTCATCTGTTGAAGGCGAGTACAGTAATACCGAGAGTGGTGGAAACAATTACGCCGTCCACGGCCATCTCAACATGCCGCTCGTTGACGACACTTTTGGTATTCGTCTGGCGGCGTGGAAAGTCGATAACAGCGGCTACATAGACAATATTCGTTTCGGCACAACCGACATCAATGATGAAGACACCGTAGGCGCGCGCCTGATGGCGACTTATAAATTCACCGAGAATTTTTCTCTGACAGGCACCGTGATGGTGCAGGATCAGGATATTGGCGACGGTACGCGGTTTAACCGTATCGGCGATGATGCCCTGGTGTTTCCTGGCGAAACGCCTTTCTCGGTGACCGGAGATTTGCAGGTAACGGATTTTACCCGCAACCCGAGGGTTGATGACCCCAGCATTATGTCGCTGGTGGCGAACTACGATACGCAATACGGTTCCTTTGTAGCGACCACTAGTCTTTATGAACGCGAAATTGAATACAATTTTGACTCAACACCCATCCTGCTGTTTTTCGGCGTACCCATAAAAGCGATTTCCTCATTCCCAGAAGATCGTGAAATCTGGAACACCGAAGTTCGCTTCAACTCGGCGCTGGAAGGCCCGGTTCAATTCGTCAGTGGTGTGTACTACCAGGATGAGGATTTGTACTCAGAATCGAATGTGTTCACAGTAGATGATGAAGGTTTCATCAATGAAACCTCTCCTTCTGTACTCTCGGTATTGCGTGATCGCACCTTCGAGGAACTTGCCGTGTTCGGTGAACTGACTTATTCATTCACTGATCGATGGGACGCAACCGTCGGCGCCCGCTATGCGGATTTTGAGTTTGTAACCGATGAGAATGCTGTGGTGCCGTTCTTTGGCCCGCCGCGTGGTCCCGAGCCTACCAAAACAGGCAGTGATGATAACTTCATCATGAAAGTGAATACTTCCTACCGGGTGTCAGATGAGGCCATGGTGTATGGAACGGTATCTCAGGGTTTCCGCCGCGGCGGCCTGAATCTGAACGCCTTTGGCGATTTATTCGATATACCTGAGACTTTTGGTTCAGATGAGCTGGTGAACGTTGAAGCTGGCATGAAGTCCAGCTGGCTGGAGGATCGCCTGATACTGAATGCCACTGTCTATTCACTGTTCTGGTCTGATATTCAGTTAGAAACCATCAATGCAGAAGGTACGGCAGAGTTCTTTACCAATGCCGGTGAAGCCCGGGTGGATGGTCTTGAGCTGGAGCTTTTTGCACGACCAGTGCCAGGTTTGGATTTATTCGCAGCTATCGGCTATACCGATGCAGCGCTTACCGAAGATGCGCCTCCATTGAACGATCCACCTCTGCCCAGCGAAGGGCGCGATGGTGACAAACTCAATAATGTTCCGGAATGGACTGTGACGCTCGGTGCAGATTATGTCTGGGGCGTGTTCAATGATTTCGAGGCTTTTGTTGGCGGATCGGTGCAGTACACCGACAGTTCAAATACGCGTATTGCCGGATCACGTGATCCATTTAATGTTCGGCTTGATAACTCCACCATTCTTGATTTGCGTGCAGGCATCGACAAGGAAAGCTGGCGTTTTGAGTTATTCATGGACAATGTGACAGACGAGCGCGCACAGAATGATGCCATTAATGAGATCACTAACATTCTGGCATTCTTTACCAATCGCCCCCGCACAACGGGTGTTCGCGTCGCTTACCGCTTTTAGTCCTTCCCAACCTGGATTTTCACCCGCTGCAGCGCTTGCTGCAGCGGAGCCAGGTACGCCTCATAACGTTGGCAACTGCCCAACGCTTGCTTCGACATGCCAGCACGAAGTTGCAGCGAGCTGGCGGTTTGAATGAGATCAGAATTGGATGCAGCTACCAAACTGTCTGGGCACCAACTCAAGAATAGCCTCTCCGCAATACTCTGCAGGGTCTGCTGTGGCTGTTCAATCAGCATTTCGTAGTGCACATTCATTATCCGGTCCGGCCAAAGAGCATGGCAATGATCCATAAATTGGTGCACGGCCGAACAATAACGCCCTAACTCATCCAGGTCGTAGGCAAAACTCTGCCTGGCGCTGAACAGATGCCGGTAGCAGGACCAGCAGGTCTCCATCTCATCCCGGCGTGCATGCAGGATCAGAGCCGAGGGAAAAAGTCGAAGAATAGTAGGAATACAGGCGAAATTGCCCGGCAATTTGTCGGTAATAAAACGACCCTGCCTGGCCCGAATCGACAGTGACTCCACATATTTTGCGCGGATTTCTGCGATCTCGTGGTCGTCTAAATCCAGTTGCTTCGAAGGGTAGCTCAAGCCCGACCGACTCATGGCGCGAACTATAAACCTTTGTAACCAGACATTCTCCCCGCCCGCATCGATCTCCAAATGACGAGTCAGTTGCTGTTCCAGAATGGTGGAGCCGGAGCGTGGCATGCCCACAATGAAAATCGGAATCGCGCCATCTGTTTGGGGCCCGGGTCCTGAAGCGGATGGCGCGACTGTCTGGTAAAAATCGCGCATGGCGTTTGTGAGGTGCTGTAAGTCCGCAACATCATTTTCAAGCTGATACCGATAGCTGCTGCGGAGCAGGCGATTGCCTTTGGACCAGGCTTGGATGGCTGCCTCGGTTTGTTCTGCTTCATCCAGAATCACTGCAGCGGCAAAGTGGATCGGCGCGGAAGAAAATGAATTGTCGCTGGCGGCCCACTTTAAAATGGCTGCCGTGACTTTTTTATCAGCTTTGGCGCTGGCCAACTGGCTGAAAAACCACCAGGCCTCGGGGCTTTTGCCGTTGATTCCCAGTGCCCTGCGATAGGCATATTCCGCCCCGGGCATATCGCCTCTCAATAATAAAATGCTGCCCAGATTGAGCCACAATTCAAACGATTCCGGCTTCAGTCGCAGTGCGTGGCGAAATGACTCCTCTGCCAACTGCCCATCATTCAGGCTGACAGCCAATCGCCCCATTTCGGTGTGCATGCGCTCGTCCTGCGGAAACCGCGCGCAAGCTTTGCCAACACAGTGCAATGCCGCACGCTCATCGCCCTCCTCCATCAGCAAGGCCAGGTATTCCAAAGTCAGCTCTGCATCGTCAGCATGCAGCTCTAAGGACTGCTGTAAGGCAGCTCTTGCGGCACTTGCATCACCCAGGTGCCGGAGGGCGAGTCCGAGATTGGCAAAAACTGAAGCCTTGCGATAACCAACCTGCAAGGCTCTTCGACAACAATCCACAACTTGCTGGTGCAGTTCCTGTTCACCATACAGCACTGCCAGCAGATGCCAGGTTTCGCCATCGTCGGGATAGGCGGCGAGTCAGTAGTGTCCGGTTAAATGTCGAACAAATTTAATTGGTTAGCAAAGTCTGTCTGTTCTTGAAGCTGGCGACTGCCCGCGAAGGCT
>JANOGQ010000180.1:0-2133 GCA_031406105.1 Lysobacterales bacterium
CTTGCTGCCAAAGCCATTGTCAGCCAACACGAGGTAGTTGCCGCCACCCTCCTCAACGATAGCTGAAAAGCCCTGCACTGGCTGCGCGTTGGGATATGGCGGGCCAGTGAAATTGGAGGCTTTCTCAGCAGGATCCACAAATTGTGCGGAAGTCGGGCCGGGCACCAGGGTATCTGCAGCTAAGCGGGCAATGGCCAGCAACTCTGCAGCAGGTGCAATTTCATCTGCCAATACCGGTTGCGACAGCAACAGAAGCAGACAGTGTAGGAGCCCTATCGGACGCGAATTGAAAATCGGCTCCCGGGAGCCTCCTACGCTATGCATAGCAATCTCTCCAAGGAGGGGCCTGGGCATCGAGTCGTATAATTCACTCACCATAAAACGGCGGCTCTCCCTCCGGCTGGGCACGAAAGCGTCTGTAGGTCCACAAATATTGCGCAGGATCGATAGCAATGCAGTGCTCCACACCGCGGTTCACACCCGCCAATGCTGTATCCAGATCATCCGAATAAACAGCCGGGTCTGGCGGCAGCATGTGCACTCGGTAACGGCCATTGGGCAAGCGCTCACAAACCGACATCAGCACCTGGCAACCGGTGGCCTTGATCAAACGGGGTGACAGTACAGCTGTCAGAGCAGGATTGCCGAAGAACGGCGCGAAACGGCCCTGACCCCTGGATGGTTGCTGGTCCGGCAAAACACCTGCACCTCTTCCAGCACGGACATGAGCATATAACTTACGCAGGCCGGGACCATTGGCTGGTAGCATCAGAGCACCACCGCGTTTGCGTTTGCCTAATAGCGCTTTTTCCAACCCAGGATCAGCGGGGGGTTTATACAGGATGGCAATGTCCGGATATCTCTGCAGGTACATGCCCAGGTATTCCCATGCTCCGAAATGCGGTGCCAGCACCACCAGGCCCTGGCCGGAATTCAGCGCCTGAACGAGCATTTCCTCATTCACCAACCCCTCACACAAGCTTTCCAGCCGAGCCGTTTCCCAAAACCAGTTGCGACCGGTTTCCAGTACTGTGCAGATGTAATGGACAAAATTCTCATGCACCAGCTTGCTGCGACTGGCCTCATCAAGCTCTGGATAGCAGCGTTGCAGGTTGATCCGGGCCACCCTGCTTTTGCCAGGCGATAAGCAGGCCCACACGGTGGCCAGACGCCTGGCCAGGGCGTAGGGTGCCGGGCCTGGCAACAGGCTCAGCAGCCACAACAACAGCTTGATCAGGCTGACCAAGAGTTCAAGTCTGCGGCAGTCGCCATGACCTGCATCGGGTTAACATACACAGCTGGAGACATGCTCGTGTGAGGTCCGGATGATTGCTCTACTGCAAAGGGTAGCTGAAGCGGCAGTTACAGTTAAGAGTATTGATAGCGGCGAGGATGAAATCATCGGCCGGATCGGGCCGGGAACACTGGCCCTGGTGGCTGTTGAGTTGGGTGATACGGAAGCTCAGGCGAAGCGGCTGCTGGAGCGAATGCTGGCCTGGCGCATGTTTGATGATGAAGAGGGCCGCATGAATCTGAATCTGCAGCAAGTCGGCGGCCAGTTGTTACTGGTATCCCAGTTCACCCTGGCGGCCGATACCCGCAGCGGTAACCGCGCCAGCTTTACACCGGCTGCGCCGCCTGAGGAAGGCTTACGGCTTTACAACTGGCTGGTCGGGGCCGCTCGCAAGCAGCTGCCTGACCTTCAAACCGGAAGATTCGGCGCTGACATGAAAGTTTACCTGGTCAACAGCGGCCCAGTGACCTTCTGGCTTCAGGTCAACCCGGTGCATCGAGGGCCATGAGCTTGGACCTGAGCATGGGGCCGGTTGTTGTCTTGTTTCCCACCCGGTTTCAGGGCAATCCTGCCTGGTCCGAACTTCAGACTGACTTCAGGCCGAACTTCGAGCTGAACTTCAGGCTTGTCTGGGCATATGGCTGCAGATACCCTACCGCGGTGATTTCTGTTTGAGATGCCCATCGGGCACTAAGGTATATGCAGCTTGAAACGGTTTCGTGACTCATTGTTGCAAGGCAACTTCACAATCTCAGCTGAGTTGATGCTGAACCGTGAGTCGAATGCCGCTGAGGTGCGCGAGCAGTGTCAGCGTCTGGGCGGCCTTGTCGATGCCATGC
>JANOGQ010000184.1:0-3434 GCA_031406105.1 Lysobacterales bacterium
GCCGAGATTATCACAATTAATGCCGCCGAAGCCGGTCATATTATTTTTGGGGCCACGGTTAAAGTAAAAATTGATTGGCAGCCGATGTGTAGAGAGCGGCTTCTGGAAAGACAAACGCCCACTTGAGACGCAATCCGCCAAATTGGGCTGCGTCCAGCTTTGCGCCTGGCACATGCCGGTCATTGGAGGAAGTGATGGACCAACCTGGCCAGTCTGTCGATGGGCCCGATTCCGCGCCGTCAGGTTCTATGGCATCGGAGCACTGGCCGCCACTGGTGATTGATGGTTTGTCAGCACTCAGCCCGGATATGTACTGGGCCAGCGCCTTGCGCTCTGCATCGTTCAGGCCGTCTGCCAGCTCGCGCATCAGGCCAGCCCACAGCGTGTGATAGATTTCGTCGGATGTCAGCTTGGCCATGGCCGCTATGTTGGGCCAGGGCCCGGGCCTCGCATGACAAGTGAGGCACCTCTCATTCAGGAGTGTCGCCACATCAATGGGCTTGTGGTCCGTGACCTGAGTTGTGGGGTTCGCTTCCTGCTCTGCTGCGAATGTCAGCCCGGCTCCGGCTCCGACGCTCAGACCACAGAGCAGCCCGGCGAAAAGAAGTGCTTTCGGCGTTACAGATTGAAAAAACACGGTGCCTAACCCCCAATCAGAATGAATGCTGGGTCGATTATGTAAGACCTGGTCCCGAACTGCACCTCAGGTCGCGTTGGGCAGTGAGACCTGCACTACCACAAATAGCGTACGGTCACTCCCCACCACCGAGGTGGCGAGTATACGTCTTCGATGAATCCGAGCAACCCGGCATCAACCACGTACAAGCGGTTATAAGAATCTGTGAAATTCTTCACCCACAGTGTCGTGCGCCATTTCTCGTCACCCGAAATGTAGGCAAGACTGCCGTTCCATACGGAATAGGAGTCATCCTCGGAGACCAGGGCATTCGTTCCCAGCAGATATTGCTTGTCGTTGTAATTGCCGTCGACCTGCACCGCCAGCATGCCACCCAACATCGACCACTCGTAGCGCCCCAGCCAGTTCAGGCTGATACGTGGTGCCTTGGGGAACTCCGCTTCCACAAATCCCCCAAACACATCAGGAACGGCATCCACATCGGAATCGAGGAAGGCCGCGCCGAGCTGGAAATCCCATCCCTCTGCGGGCGCAAGCGCAAGCTCCACCTCACCGCCGTACGCGGAAGCATCGGAATTTGCCACCTGGGGCGTGAGCGTTATGAATGAAAATGTCTGATAGTCATCATAATCATAGTAGAACACGGAAGAATTCAGGCGGGCCCGACCGTCCAGAAACGTGGTTTTGTAACCCACTTCATAGGCGAGCAGCACTTCTTCATCATGCTTCAGGTTGGCGTCTGCGACTTGTCCCAAAGGATCGATCGACCAATTGCCTCCCTTGATGCCACGATTGATGGAAGTGTAGATGAGGGTGTTGTCGGTCGGCGTCCAGTTGAGTTGCAGCCGTCCTGCGAAATCTTCGTAAGAGATGCTGTCAATGCCATCGATGGGTACATCGGCAATATCGAACAAGAGTTGTCTGGGTATGCCACTTGGCAGATCGGAGTAGTACCTCTGCATTTCCAGGCTTTTGTCGTCGTCGGAGTAACGCAGGCCTGCAATCAGAACCCATTGATCCGCAAGGTCGTACTCAAGTTGTCCGAACAGCGACCAGTTTGACGAGTCAAGAACCGAAAACGTTTCTGTGGATTGTCCGTCGCTCGTGCCACCGTGAATGATCGCTCCGGAGAGGTTTTGATACATATCCCACTGCATGTCCAGAAAATAGGCGCCGGTCTGCCAGCGCAGTCGGTCGCTCTGACCCGACAATCTCAGTTCCTGGGACAGCTGGTTGAAATCATTATCGAATATGACGGGGAAATAGCCAAAGCCGCCCGCACCGTCTTCCAGGTAGGATTTGTCCATCTCCAGGTAATTGGTGATCGATACGAGTTCTGTGTCGTTTGCCAACGACCAGGTGACGGTTCCGGTAGCGGTCCAGGCTTCCCGATCGAAGCGCCCTTCCAGAATCGACGCATGCTGCCGCCGCCCTTCCGTCAACGCAATTCCCGTGGGTATGCCAAAACCGGTAACCGGATCAAACCCGGCCAGTTCGAGGTGGTAACCGCCGGTGGGCACATCACTGTCATCGGAATACGTGACTCGCAAATCGCCAACCACATCATCGCTGAAATCACTCTGCAAAGAGCCTCTCAGCGTAAACCCATTGGCACCGTGCGCGTCGCGGATACCGGGTGTCACCGATTCAACATAGCCGTCATGTTGCTCGAAACGACCCGCAAGACGGCCACGCACCTTGTCACCCAGAGCACCACCCACTGCGCCTTCAAGTGCATATTGATCGTAATCGCCCAGCGTGCCTTCCATGTACCCGTTCAGCTCTGTCTCTTCAGCACCGTGGGTGATGAAATGCAGTAATCCACCGGTAGTATTTCTGCCGAACAGGGTGCCCTGCGGTCCGCGCAGGACTTCGACACGACTCATATCGAACATGCGGGCGTTGACCGCATTCATCGTTGCCACATACGCGCCATCCACGTATACCGCAACGGGCGCTTCGAGGTTGTCCTGAAAGTTGTTCTGCGAAATGCCGCGCAGATTGAATACGGTGAATGCAGCGGTAAATGCAGATACCTGCAAGCCGGGCACTTGCTGGACAATATCGACGGTGTTCGTGGCGCCGAGGTTTAGCAGTTGTTCGCTCGAAAATGCAGTGACGGATATACCCACGTCCTGCAGACTCTGTTCTCTTTTCTGCGCGGTAACGATGACTTCCTCAAGCACCTGTGCGCCAAGATTTGAACAAATCAGAGTGACACAGAGACCGATGCAGCAGAGCATCGGTGAGACGCGGAATTTCATGCCTTGCGAAACTTGCGATTGGCCATTCATCATACGGTCCCCATGGCTGATTGCTCACTCACCATTCAGTGATTCATGCTCTGTGGGAGAATTTTGTCTCCTCACAGAGAGCGGATCCTGCAAAACGGATTTGGCTCAACACTCCATTTTATGGACTGAATGATTGCCGATTTCTCGCTTTCGGAATGTCACCCCATTAGGGGGACGCTTTGGGGGGACAGGGTGGAAGGGATGCCGTCTACCAACGCATCATCCGTCGCACCACCCCATCATTACGATAAGAGTGGTAAATCGCGCCTGTCACGTGGATCGCCACGAGAACCAGCAGCAGCCATGAGGAGTAAATGTGCAGGTCGCTCCAGAACTCATTCAGTTCCTCGTTCGGTTCTGCGATGCGGGGGAACCTGATCGTCCACCAGAACACCGTATCCCATTTCGTGTGCGCAGAAGCCAGGTAGCCCGACAGGCAGAGTGCAAAGATGGAAAAGTAGATCAGCAGGTGGGCCACCAGGGCAAGCCAGTGAAGCCGGGGT
>JANOGQ010000186.1:0-1984 GCA_031406105.1 Lysobacterales bacterium
GTGGGCACCGCGTGATTCTTCACGAGCCTCTGCCGCTGCGCCTACGGTAACAGCAACATCCAGCATGTTGCGCAACTCCAGTGCCTGGGTCAGGTCGGTGTTGAACACGTTACTTTTGTCGTGTACTTCGATACCTTCAAAGCGTTCGTGCAATTCGGCCAGTTGGCTGTTGGTGGCTGCAAGTCCAGCCTTGTCACGGTAAATTCCCGCCCCTGTTTCGAGGCATTCCATCATTTCGCGTCGCAGTCCGGACAGGCTTTCGTTGCCGGCGCTGTCGCGCAGCAAGCTGCGCACTTTCGCAACGGCCGCTTCGGCCTGGGCGGCATTCGCGGCTGCTGGTTTAATAACTGGGTTCAGCTGCTCACAGGCATGCAGTGCCGCACGCCGGCCGAACACCAGCAATTCGGTAAGCGAGTTCGAACCCAGCCGGTTGGCGCCGTTGAGGCTGCCGCAAGCCGTTTCGCCAATGGCGTAGAGGGATTCGAGTGCGGTTGCCCCGTTGATGTCGGTGTCAACCCCACCCATCATGTAATGCACCACGGGCCGGACCGGCACCGGGTCTTTGACCGGGTCGACGCCGACGTAAGAAGTCGCCAGCTCGCGCACCAGTGGCAGCCGTTCATTGATGCATTGCTCGCCCAGGTGGCGCATGTCCAGAAGTACGCAATCCCCCCAGGCCGTTGCAACGGTGTTGCCGGCTTTCTGCTCATGCCAGAATGCCTGGCTCAGGCGATCGCGTGGCCCCAGTTCCATGGTTTTCAACACCGGCTGGCCAACCGGGGTTTCCGGCCCCATGCCATAATCCTGCAGGTAGCGCCGGCCATGCCGGTTCACCAGTATCCCGCCCTCGCCACGACAGCCTTCCGTGAGCAAAATGCCGGTACCCGGCAGCCCGGTGGGGTGGTACTGCACAAATTCCATGTCTTTCAGCGGCACCCCGGCTCGCAATGCCATGGCCATGCCATCGCCGGTCTTGATGGCACCATTGGTGGTGAATGGAAAAATCCGGCCCGCGCCCCCGGTAGCGAGGATAACGGCCCCGGCGTCGATGCGAAAAAACCGTCCCGAGCGCAATTCCATGGCCACTACTCCGCTGCAGCGGCCGTCGTGGTGGAGAAGTTCCAGCGCAAAAAATTCATCAAAGCGCCGAATGGAGGGAAATTGCAGCGAGGTCTGGAACAGCGTGTGCAGGATATGGAATCCGCTCTTGTCGGCGGCGTACCAGGTTCGTTCCTTTTTCATGCCGCCAAACGGCCGTGTGGCAACCGAACCATCTGCGTCGCGGCTCCACGGGCAACCCCAGTGCTCCAGCTGGATCAGCTCCCGGCTGGCCTCTTGTACAAAGTATTCCACCACGTCCTGGTCACACAGCCAGTCACCGCCGCTGACGGTGTCATTGAAATGATCCTCGAGTGAGTCATCGCTGCGTTTCACGCCCGCGGCCCCACCTTCTGCCGCACAGGTGTGGCTGCGCATGGGATAAACCTTGGAAACCAGCGCAACCTGCAAGTTTGGCCGCTGCTGAGCCACCGCGATGGCCGCGCGCAAGCCTGCCCCGCCCGCACCTATGATTATGATGTCCGCTGCAACAATTTCCATGGGCAAGGTTTCGGGGCGAACAGCTCCGTGCAGCAGCGGTGTACGGGGGCTAACGGTTAATGAAGCAAGCTTCAGAACCGGTAGGTGTAAGAACCCATCAACAGGATCACTTCATAGTTGGCGGCGCTTTGGCCCAGAGTCAGTACGTTTGCCAGAGTAGCTGGAACGGTATTGTCCAGTGCGAAATCGTCGGTGTCGAGTTGCTGATCCTCAATGGAAAAACGCAGACTGGAGTGGTCGCCTATGTCCAGCAGAGCCCAGGCACTTAATGACCTCATATCGCTGCGAAGTTCAGGCAGCGGTTTAGTGACCGCAGTGGCTGCCGTGACATCAATCAGGCTGCTGGTATCGGACATGGTCCAGTCAAAGCCGAGATCGAAGCCCT
>JANOGQ010000195.1:0-7674 GCA_031406105.1 Lysobacterales bacterium
CAGTCAGCTTATTTTGTTTTGTATTGAAAATAACCTGTTTGAAAAGTTAATGATGCAAATTGTATATCAGCCGCCTCCCAGCCGAAGAACAGCTGCAGGAAATTGTTCGCCATCACCAGCATCAGCATCGAGAAGGTGAAGAGCGA
This sequence comes from Lysobacterales bacterium, assembly GCA_031406105.1. GTDB lineage: Bacteria > Pseudomonadota > Gammaproteobacteria > Xanthomonadales > SZUA-36 > JAWXBM01. The sequence continues at coordinate 147 of JANOGQ010000195.1, forward strand.
GATGTAGGAGAAAAAGCGCTGGTAGCCGGGGTCGTCCGCCATGTAGCCAATGGTGTAGATGTGCACCATCAGCGAAACAAAGGTGACCACACACATCATCAGGCTGGTCAGGTGATCAACCAGGAAACCCACTTCAAATCGGATACCGTCTGAAACCATCCACGTGTAAACGCTGTAATTGACGGTTTCAAGGCCCATGAAAATCTGCTGGTAAAGCACCCAGGCCGACAGGAAAAAGGATGCGCCAACGCCCAGTATGGTGACCCAATGGGCGCCCGAACGACCCACCTGACTACCCAATAAGCCAGCGACTGCAGCCGCAATCAGTGGCAGTAAGGGGATTAACAGCAGTGTGGTTTGCAGCCCCATATCAGCCCTTCAATTCATCAAGATCAGAAACGTTGATGGTGCCTCGATTGCGGAACAGCACCACCAGGATAGCCAGGCCAATAGCCGCTTCTGCAGCTGCAACCGTCAGGATAAAGAACACAAACACCTGCCCATCGAGGTTTCCCAGATAACGTGAAAATGCCACAAAATTCATATTCACTGACAGCAGCATCAACTCGATACACATTAAAAGCAGGATGATGTTCTTCCGGTTCAGGAAGATTCCAGCCATGCTCAGGCAGAACAGGATGGCGCCAAGAGCAAGAAAATGTACCAAAGTCAGCATTTGCTCATCCCCGCTGGTCCTGGCGTGTTTCGGATTTCATTTTGGCCAGCCTGATACGCTCATCGCGCCGCACCAATACCTGCCGGGCCGGATTTTGCACCTTGGCGCCACTGCGGTGCCGTAAAGTCAGAGCAATAGCGGCGATAATAGCTACCAGAAGGATCAAACCCGCTACTTCGAAAGGCAGCAAGTACTGGGTGTAAAGCAGCTCGCCCAAGGCCTTGGTATTACTGAAACCCTGCGGGTTGGGGCTGGGTACCGGAAAAGCCGAGGCATCGAAACGACCGCTGACCCAGATCACCATCACGAACTCGAGCGCCATCAGTATTGCAATCAGCAAGCCGACTGGCAGATAGCGAATAAAACCTTCCCGCAGGGGAGTCATGTTGATATCCAGCATCATGACCACAAACAGGAACAGCACCATGACGGCACCGACATAAACCAACACCAGCACGATGGCCAGGAATTCAGCTTCCAGCAACATCCAGATGGCTGCAGAACTGAAGAATGCCAATACCAGGAACAAAGCGGCATAAACCGGATTGCGCACCGTGATCACCATCACCGCCGCACCGGTTAATACCAGCGAAAAAAAATAAAAGACAATTTCTGTAATCGGCATATGTGTGTTCCGCCTAAAGATAGGCTGCGTCTTGCCGCCGATTCGCAGCAATACTGGTTTCAAAACGATCGCCAATGGCCAGCAACTGATCTTTGGTCATGATGTTTTCGCCACGGTTTTCGAAGTGGTATTCCAATATATCGGTCTCAACGATGGAATCGACCGGACAGGATTCTTCGCAGAAGCCGCAATAAATGCATTTGAACAGGTCGATGTCATAGCGCGTGGTGCGGCGCGTGCCATCCTCTCGTTGCGTTGATTCAATGGTTATGGCCAGAGCCGGACAGACAGCTTCGCATAACTTGCAGGCTATACAACGCTCTTCGCCATTCGGGTAGCGACGCAGGGCATGCAATCCTCGAAAACGATTGGACTTGGGTGTCTTTTCTTCCGGATAGTTGATGGTGAACTTGGGTCGGAAGAAATACTTCATGGTAACGCCCAGGCCGGTGAACAATTCCAGCAACATCAGGCTTTTCAGATAACGGGATACAGCATTCATGCTCAGGCTCCTCTGGTCACCAGGCCAAACACGGCAAATACCGCGGCGACCATCACCCAGACGATGGTAATGGGTATAAATACTTTCCAACCCAGGCGCATGATCTGGTCATAGCGATAACGGGGAAAAGTTGCCCGCCACCACAGAAACAGGAACATGAAAAACACAGTCTTGGACAAAAACCAGAAAATACTGCCCTGGCCCAGGAAAGTATTACCGAGATATGGCACACCCTGGAAAGGCGAAAGCCAGCCACCCGCAAACATGATGGCCGTGAGGGCTGAGATCAGGATCATATTGGCATACTCAGCCAGGAAGAACACTGCAAAGGCTGCGCCTGAATATTCCACGTGAAAACCGGCTACGATTTCCGACTCACCTTCCGCCACATCGAATGGCGCGCGGTTGGTTTCTGCCACGCCAGAAATCAAATAAATAGCAAACAAAGGCAATAGTGGTAACCAGAACCAGTCAAACATACCGCCCTGCTGTGCCAATACGATTTCACGCAGATTCAGGCTGCCAGCCAGAATCAATACTCCGATCAGGGCGAAACCCATGGCAACCTCGTAGGAAACCATTTGCGCCGTAGAACGCAGTGCGCCAAGAAAAGCATACTTGGAGTTCGAAGCCCAACCAGCAATTATCAGGCCATATACACCCATGGACGACATGGCCAATATGTAGATCAAACCAGCATCAATGTCTGCCAGCACCATCAAGTCATCAAAGGGCACCACGGCCCAGACTGCTAAAGCGGGTGCCAGAGAAAGTACCGGGGCCAAGACAAACAGGAATTTGTTGGCGTTGGCCGGCAGTACAATTTCTTTCAGCAACAACTTGAACACATCGGCGAATGGCTGGAACAAACCCCAGGGACCAATGCGGTTTGGCCCCACGCGCACCTGCATGTAGCCAATCACCTTCCGTTCAAAATAGGTGTAGTAGGCTACGGTCAGAATCAGCGGCACTACAATGGCCACTATCTTCAGCAACAGGAAGACCATGTATAGCGCCTGGTCGAGAAAAGACATCAGGCGACCTCCACGCTGATCGGCCCAACCGCATGACCCATATCACGGCAGAGGCAGCTTGCGCTGCGTAACCAGGCCGCCCCGGCTGGTACCCTGTTGCTGACCCGCACTTCCGTTTCAATGAAGTGCTCACCCTGGCGAACACGAGCACGACCACCATCGATCAAACCCAGGCGTTCAGCATCCTTCAGATTCAAGCCTACGAAATGGTTATCGGCATGGTTGGTTTCCTGCAATGCGTCAGAATGACGGCACAATGCGTCCACGGAAAACATCGGTACTTCACCTACCCGGAACAAGCTGCCTGCAGGGGCGGCCACTTCGGGCATAAATTCATTAGCGGCCTTAGCTGAATTGTGAGCGCCGGACCCTATCTGGCTGTTCATTTCCTCCTGCAGCCCGCCAAGACTGACCTGGCTGAAACCGTCCAGCCGCAATTGACCACCCAACTGCCTCAATATTTTCCAGCCTGGCCGTGCGTCGCCACTGGTGCGTCCGGCAACCGTGAAGTGATAAGTGTCGCCATCCAGATTGATCACGCTGCCTTCGGACTCAGCCAGAGGCGCATAGGGCAACAAAACATCGGCAACTTCCCGCAAGCCATCACTGACAAAAGTACTGGCAGCAACTACGCCTTTAGCCGAGCGCAGCGCCTCCATGATGGCAGCCGGATGGTCACAATCGTATTCAGGCTCGATGTCCCACAACAGCCAACGCTGGCCGGGTGCCTGTCTGAATTGTGCCAGACTGTCGCTACCACCACTGCGACTGCCCCCCGGGCCACGATGTGGCACTGCTCCGGCCAGCCAGGCACCTTTGGCATTCGCACCATGTGGCAGCAGATTGAATGCGCTACCGGTATTTTCGGCTATCCAGGCTGCCATCTGCCGCATGGCAGCAGCCTGATGATGCGCCATGGCGAACTGGCCCAACAGCAATACTGAGCGCTCAAAATTGATCAGCTGTTCAGCGACCCCGGATTGCGCGGGCGTCGCTGCTTTGCCTTCAATCAGCGCAGCCCATGAAGCAGGTATTTCAATATTTTTTATCTTGCTGACAGCCTGGGCAATCCCGACCAGTTCAGCCAGAATGAATTGTGGTGCAACAACAATCGACTGCTTCAGGCCAAAAACAAATTCCCACTGCAGTGGGTTGATTGCGGAAATAGCCGCTCCTCTTTGCCAGGCTTTGCGCAGGCGATGGCCCAGAATGGGAGCCTCGTGCCGAATATTGCATCCGATTAATAATACGGACTGAGCATTTTCCAGCTCTGCAATTTTCATGCTGAATTCGGGTGATATGCCCCGCTGTGCGTCGTCTGAGAAATCCTGCTCCCGCAGGCGATGATCGATGCGATGACTTCCAAGGCTGCGAATCAGGCGTTGCGCCAGGAAATGCTCTTCGCTTGCCGCAGAGGGGGACAGCAGTGCAGCCAGCGGTGCTTCCTGCTGCTTTGATAAAATTTCTGTGGCCTTCTGCAAGGCCTGCTCCCAACTCACTTCACTCCATTGGCCCTGATGCCTGATTTGCGGCTGAACCAGGCGGTCCTTGGAATACAGGCCCATCACGCTGTAGCGGTCACGATCGGATAGCCAGGTTTCGTTGGTTTTCTCGCTCTCCCGCGGCACGGTACGGAGTAATTTGCCGTTACGGGCGTGGTGGTAGACCAGCGAAGCTACGCCATCGTGTGCAGCAAGTGATGGACGAGCCACTAATTCCCAGGCACGAGCCGCAAACCGGAAAGGCTTATTGGTCAGCGCTCCAACCGGGCACAGATCAATGATGTTTCCCGACAATTCCGAATCGATACTGTTTTGCACGCAGGTGCCAATTTCCAGGCGATCACCGCGGCCGGTGCCGCCCATTTCAACGGTGCCGGCAATTTCCTCCAGGAATCGAACGCAGCGGGTGCAGTGGATGCAGCGGGTCATGTCGGTCTGCACCAGGGGGGCCGACGTTTTTGTCTTTGACTACGCGTTTGCGTTCGGTGAATCGTGATACCGAGCGGCCATAACCCATTGCCAGATCTTGCAGTTCGCACTCACCGCCCTGGTCACACACAGGGCAATCCAGTGGATGATTGATCAGCAGGAACTCCATCACACCATGTTGCGCATCAACCGCGCGACGGGAATCGGTATAGACCTTCATTCCCTCCATCACCGGAGTGGCGCAGGCCGGCATGGGTTTGGGTGCTTTCTCGACATCCACCAGGCACATGCGGCAATTGGCCGCGATGGTCAGTTTCTTGTGATAACAAAAACGCGGGATTTGTATACCGGCTTTATCCGTAGCCTGGATGATCATGGAACCCTTAGGTGCCTGCATGGCAACACCATCCACTTCGATGTTGACCATGTCCACAGCGGGCTTGCTCATTTCCGCACTCATGCCGCCAACCCTTGCTGTTCATCCACCATGGAGCGGCCATGCTTGACGTAATAATCGAATTCAGGCCAGAAATTGCGCAACATGCCTTGCACCGGCCAGGCTGCTGCTTCACCAAAAGCACAAATGGTATGGCCTTCGATCTGCCCTGCAGCAGATCGTAACAATTCCAGATCACCGGACTTACCATTGCCGTCAACGATGCGTTGCAACAATCGGTGCATCCAGCCAGTGCCTTCCCGACAGGGCGTACACTGCCCGCAGGATTCCATGTGATAAAAACGGGATATGCGCGTGCAAGCTTTGACCATGCAGGTTGTGTCGTCCATAACGATGACTGCACCGGATCCCAGCCCCGAGCCTGCTTTGCTAAGCGCGTCATAATCCATGGTGCATTCCATCATGGCTGCACCGCTGAGTATGGGCATGGACGAACCGCCAGGAATCACGCCTTTCAGCTTACGACCGGGTCGCAAGCCACCTGCCATTTCCAGCAAATCTGCAAATGGTGTACCCAGCGGCACTTCAAAGTTGCCAGGCTTTTGCACGTGCCCTGAAACGGAGAACACCTTGGGCCCGCCATTGTTGGGCTTACCTATTTTCAGGAACCACTCTGCGCCATTGCGCATGATGTGCGGGACAGAGGCCAGGGTTTCAGTGTTATTGATGGTGGTGGGCTTGCCATACAAGCCGAAGTTCGCCGGGAATGGAGGCTTGAAACGGGGCTGACCTTTCTTGCCTTCGAGCGACTCCATCAAGGCGGTTTCCTCGCCGCAGATATAGGCACCCGCACCCAGTACGGCGTAAATGTCCATATCGATACCGGAACCGAGTATGTTCTTGCCCAGCAAACCTTGCTGATAAGCCTCTTTCAGCGCCTGTTCAAAATGCTCGAAAGGTTCGTGATGGAACTCGCCGCGCAGGTAGTTGTAACCCACGCTGGCGCCCATGGCGTAGCCAGCAATCGCAATACCTTCAATAACGGCATGTGGATTGAACCGCAGAATATCGCGATCGTGGCAGGTGCCTGGCTCCGATTCATCAGAATTGCACAGTATGTATTTTTGCACCGGTGCCGAACGCGGCATGAAACTCCATTTCAGGCCAGTGGGAAAACCAGCGCCACCCCGACCTCGTAATGATGAAGCCTTGACTGTATCGATGATTTTTTCCTGCGGAGTTTTTTCCTGAAGGATTTTGCGCCAGGCCTGGTAACCATCAATCGAGAGATAAGTCTCCAGCGACCAGGGAACATCAGCGTGCAGTGTGGTAAGTACGACCTTGTGTCCTGACATGATTCGCTTTTCCTCAATCCAGTTCGTCAAGGATTGCATCGATGGATTTGACATCCAGTTTTTCATGATAATGGCCATCTACGACCATCATGGGGGCGCCGCAACAGGCTGCCAGGCATTCTTCTTCGCGGATCAGCGTGATGCGACCATCCGGAGTGGTTTCGCCCATGCGTATCCCCAGTTTGTTCTCAATTACGGTGACAATATGTTCGGCGCCGTTGAGCCAGCAGGAAATATTGGTGCAGATGTTGACTTTGTGCCGACCCACGGGACGCAAATCAAACATTGAATAAAAACTGGCTACTTCATGCGCCCAGACCGGCGGTAATTGCAGATATTCAGCCACTGCTTCAATCAATTCACGGCTCAGCCAGCCACCATTCTGGTGCTGTGCCGCCATCAAAGACTGGATCACCGCTGAACGCTTGTGATCGGGTGGAAACTTGGCCACCCAATGGTCTATGGTCTGCAGGGTTTCTGCCGACAACAGTTGGTTTGCGCCAGCATTAGTGGCATTGAATATCGGCTGGTGGGGCATCAGCGATCCACCTCACCGAACACTAGATCCTGGGTACCGATGATAGCCACGGCATCTGCCAGCATATGGCCGCGCACCATTTCATTGAATGCTGCCAAATGGGCAAATCCCGGAGCCCGTAAATGCACCCGGAACGGCTTGTTGGCACCATCAGATGCCAGGTAACAGCCAAATTCACCTTTGGGCGCCTCTATGGCGGCGTATGTTTCGCCCGCCGGTACGCAAAATCCTTCCGTGAAAAGTTTGAAATGGTGTATCAGCGCTTCCATGTCTTCTTTCATTTCCTCGCGCGCAGGAGGAACGATCTTGAAGTTTTTCAGCATCACGGGCCCGGGATTGGCGCGCAACCACTCCACACACTGCAGGATTATGCTGGCACTCTGGCGCATTTCTTCCACACGCACCAGATAGCGGTCGTAGCAATCACCATTCACCCCGACCGGAATGTCGAATTCCACGTGGTCATAGCG
>JANOGQ010000213.1:0-2238 GCA_031406105.1 Lysobacterales bacterium
CCACAGTTTTGTTCGGTGGTACTCAGAAATACGAAAGCCAGGACAGCCAATGTTCCTGGCCATTTAAAAACATGGTCAAAAACACGGGTGTCTTCGCTTTTTCTTCGCTTTTCCCCCCAAGTCCTCAGCCGGATTGAACGCTTCGGCGAAAAATTTCTGCTTTTCATCGCAGGCAGCCGTCGTGGGGCAGGCATCTGTGGCAGCCTTCAGCCCCGAATGGCCTCAACTGGCTTTGACGAGGAGATCTCTGATGAATCGTTCGGCTTTGATGTGTGGTTTATTGCTGTTGTTGCTGGGATGCCCGCAGCTGAGCGCCAGCCCTTTTGATGTGACCTGGGAAGAAGTGGCTCCGGGGGTGTGGACCGGCATACGTGCAGACTCCACCCGCACACCAGTGCTTGGCAATACCACACTGGTAGCCTCCGCCGAAGGCGTGGTGGTATTCGACGGTGGCGGAGCTCCCCTACAAAGTGATCAGGTGGTCATCAAGGTACGAGAATTGGGCAAGCAACCAGTGACACATATCGTTGTCAGCCATTGGCATGGTGACCATGACTACGGCATCTTTCGCATCCTCGAAGCCTTTCCACAGGCCCAAACCATTTCCCATCCACACACGCGGGCCAGGCTGGATGGAAATTCGATGGATGACAGCTTCATGACGGACTACATTCCAAAAATCCGTGAGCGCCTTGCAGCCAGGACTTATACATCCGGCCTGCCGATGTCAGATGCAGACATGCTGCGCTACCAGGACATCCTCGACAACGCCACGCTGATTGATCAACAGCAGAAAGCGTCGAAACTGAGCTATCCCGGCATCACCTTCGAGGACAGTCTTACCCTCTGGTCAGGAGGCCGGGAAATTCAGTTGCTGCATCTAGGCCGCTCCAATACTGCTGGTGATGTAATCATGTATTTGCCCGCGGAAAAGATCATTGCCACGGGAGACATCGCTGTCGCGCCCACCCCCTACGGATTCGGCAGCTACCCCGCAGAATGGGCTCAATCGCTGCGCAAATTGAAGCTGCTGGATCACGTCATGCTGGTTCCTGGCCATGGCGTGGTCCAGCAGGATGATGCCTACCTGGACTTGCTGATCGAGACCATGGACCTGGTCTCCACACAGATGGATGGCCTGGTGGCGCAGGGCCTGGATCTCGAAACGGCGCAGGCAAAGATGGACTTTTCAGCAGTGCAAAGCCGTTTCACTCAGGGTGATGTCTTTCTCGACCGCCTGTTTGACATCTGGTTCAAAACACCTATCGCGGAAGCTGCGTGGAAAGTGGCCAGGGGGCAAGACCCGGAACTGGAGCCGGAAGCGGAGTAGCTGCTCCATTTCCTGGCGGGACAACAGCGCTTCCCCGGCTAAAAATCGAGTTCCTTTTCCAGATCATCCTGCTCCTTCTGGAACTCCTCCTTGCGCGTTTCCTCCGTGGCAGTGGCGTCTGCCTGGCGCCTGGCCTCCAGTTGTTCCGCCTGATCAGAGTCGCCGGCGATCTGGTACAGCTGCACTGCCGCGGCCCAGTTGTCACCATTGGCCAGCTGATCAGCCAGCTTACGGGCCTTGGCCCGCACCTCTGCGATCTTGTCCTCACGGCCAGCGAAATCGTAGTAGTCGAGGGCCTGTTCCAGCGCATAAGCGTAGTCAAGCGCCAGGTAACTGTCGCCGCGCTGCAATGCCCGCTCTACCACCGGCCCAATCGGGTCGCCGCCCAGTTGCAGCCAGTCTCGTGCTCTTTCCAGCAAATCAAGGCGTGGCAGACGCACCGCAAAAACGCGTTGTTCCTCGGCCAACAATTGCTGCGCTTGCAGGCGGGCGCTTTCCCGCACTTTGTCAGCACCGCCTTGCAATTCATGTTGTTGCATGAAAGACATCAGCCTGGATGCAAGTTCGAAGTCGGCAGGTGCGGCGGCAAGCTGCTTCAACCCGACCCGCTGGGCATCGTCAAACCAACCACCCCGCACGAAATAGTTGAAGGCGTTTTCAAGGCCGCCACTGGCTTCGGCATTGATGCCGAGCTGTTTGCTTATTCGCTTTAACATAGATTCCGCTGCTGTGTAATCGCCGCAGCCGAGCACTGCATTGTTGTCCACCAGTTTCAATGCCGTGGCCAGGTCACCCGAGCTTTCAGCCGCCTTTGCGCGCGACAAACCCGCATTGGCAACCCTATGTTCCTCTTCTGAGCAGATATCGTCAGCCTGTAATGGAACTGCAGCCAGCAAGCCAAGAGCAAA
>JANOGQ010000237.1:0-5544 GCA_031406105.1 Lysobacterales bacterium
ACACCCTGGGCAGTGAGATTGCTCAGGGCCCGGCGCACGCTGGTAAGTGGTGCGCTGGGCAGTACCGGTGTCAGCTGGCTGGGTGTGAACTCTTGCCCGGGCCGCTGGCAGAAAAAATGCTTGATCAGTTCTTCCTGGCTGGCCGCTGCCTGCCGGTACTCGGCCAGCTGGTCGCCCGCCTGGCCGGTGGTGTTGAAGTAGCTGTCACGTCCCACCCGTGTGGCTGCCCGGGCCTGGCTTGCACCAGGCGCCGGGGCCACGGGTTGCGGGGGCGAGGGAAAGAGGTCGAGGGTGTGGGCGTTGGTCTGCATGGGGTAAATATAAAGCGCACTTTATGCAGTGTCAAGTAAACTTTATAAAATGGGCGTGAAAAATCTCCAGCAGGCGCTGGAAACTCACCTCACAAGGTTCAAAGTCCTGCCAGGAAGAACCAGCCGAAGACGAATATCATCACAAGAATCACCAGCAGTGTTCCGCAACCATCCAGGAAACGCTTTTTACGGTGACCACAGCTGGGACAGACTCTGGCCTTTTTGCTGATCAGGTGATCACATTCGGGGCACTTTACGAGTGATGACATTTGTTTGCTCCGTCAGTATGTTGATGGTCGCGCCTTCGGTCTGCTCTAGGTGTTGGCGTTGTCGATGATGGCCTTTGAAACTGCCCACAACAACATGGCGGCTGATAACGACAGCCAAACAATGACGACCCATTTTATTGTCGCGAACATACTGGCCCACAAGCGCCGAAACCCCCGCGGCGCCGGATCATGGTGTTCCGGGATACTCTCGAATGTTCCGGCCCTGTCGCCCTCGTAGAGGTGTTTGAAGGCGGTGGACAGGCGTTTAATCTCGCCCTTGTAAACCGGCCTCACTCCAACGATTTCAACTTCGTCGTCTTCAACGTATCGGATTTTGAAGTTCCAGTGTGGGTCGGTCTCAGCATTGATCGATAGTGGAAAGGCCTCAAATGCCCGCCATACGTTATCAACACTTAGAGCCGGGCAAAGGCGATTTTCTTCGATGGCTGCACTTAAGCGCGCGCGCAGCTTAGCTTTGTCGAACTGCCAAATTCGGGAGCTATCAAAAGCACCATCTTTTAGCCAGTCACCATCCTCGTGTTGGAAACCCAAGCGGTGGCACCCAAAAAAGAAATTAGCAGGTGAGCAATACCCGTCTTTATCAGTTGCCTCCTGCCTCTCCTGGTAGCACCCCAATGGGCCTGAATTGAAATCTTTCCTGGTGGCTGGCCGGCCATCGATCAGCATGACTGAAGATTTCCATGCGCTGACCAGTTCCCATAACCTCATCAAAAGCTGCAGATCAGTCAATGACAGGGTTAGTTGGTGTTGTGCGGATCGGTCTGTTCCCGTGGTTTGTAGCGCACCAGTATTGCGGCACAGTTCTAAAGCGAGAGCGTAGTTGGGGGATTGGCTATATCTGAACTGAATGGTGGCTGATCGCGGTCCCTTTGTTTCAACCTGCTGGGGTGGCAGGTCTAACCCAGTCACTGGGTCACCACATTGCCCACAAAATCTCGCCCCGGCCAAAATGCTCGCGCCGCACTTATCGCACTTCAGCCCGGTCACTTTTTGGCCTCCGACGGCTTGAAGTGCGCGATGAAGTTCGCGATCGCTTCGAGGTCTTGATCAGAGAAACCACCGCCCTTAATCATTTGCTGCAACCTCTCGGCGGCTGTTAGCTTCTGCTGCGTGTAGGGCACCACCGCGACGTCCCGAACTCCCACCGGTGCTTTCAGCTGTGGCACTGGGCGCGGCGCACCGTCACCGGTCATCAGCCAGTCAGCTGAGTATCCGTAGTGCTGGGCCAACGCCCTCGCATTCTTTGATTTGATTTCCTGAGTCTGGCCATTTCGCCAGTACATCACCGTCGATCCGCTGACTTTTGCGGCCCTCGCGATCTCGGCTGGCTTCGAGTCAGTTTCGCTTATAAGCAGATTAATTCTTTCAGAGAGCTTGCCGGCCATAAAGGCAAGTTTATAGGTCGGGGCATAAAGTGTGCTTGACATATCGCGCTCCAGTTCATAAAGTACGCTTTATGAATGAGCCGCTGACCACCGTAAGAATCAGAACCGAAGACGCAATTCGGTTTTTTGAAACCAAGGCCGCGCTGGCCAAGGCCCTGAAAATCAACCCACAGGCGGTTACCCCGTGGGGTGAGTTCGTGCCTGAACTCAGAGCTTTTCAGCTGCGAGAAATGTTCCCCCACGCTTTTCCAAAGACAGAGGCTGCGGCGCAGGAAGCTGCCTAAAAAAATTTGACCAGAAAAGGGCGTTACTAATCATTACTAGAATTTGAGGACCACTTAGTATGGCAGTTGAAATCCAGGCAGAGATGCCGTTTTTTGAATCAGCGGAAGACGCTACCTATACGGCCATTCTGGCCAGCCGCAAGACTATCAAGGAAGTGGCGGTGGGGCTGTGGCCACACCTTTGCATGGACAGTGCCTACGCTCGTTTGAAGGGCGCCCTGAGTGCTGAGCGGCCCGAAAAGCTGGCGGCTGACGAACATCTGTTCATCGCCAACTTCTGTGGCCAGTGGCACTTCCTGCACTACGTCGAAAACCAGTGTCACCACAGCGGCACCCGCAAGGTTGAACCCGCCGACGAACTCGCCACCCTGCAAGAAGCCATCCTCAAAGGCCAGCGTGAACTGACCCAGTCTCTCAACCGCTTTAACTCACTCAGGGCAGGTGCGAAATGAGCTTGCACCCATGCCCATTCTGTAAAACTGCCATCGCCGAGGTGTTGGCTGTCGGGTGCGACATCTATGCCGTGGTGTGTCGCGCCTGTGGTGCAGCTGGTCCGATTCGGGTACTCGGCCCCAAGCAGCTGGATGAGCATGTGAAGCTGCAGGCATCGGCTGATTGGAACCAGGCGGCTGATTGGAACCAGGCGGCCGACGAGCAAGGTAATTCGTCGCGCCTAAACCCCGCGCTTGCGTTGTCGGCCTTCCTCAAGAAACTAGGTTATAACGTCGACGATCAAATCGCGTACTCGGTTATTAATTGGGCGGACGAACCAGCCGATGGTGCCGAAGTGCCGGTGCCGGTGATAAACGTTGGCGAGGATCCGCTACTACCTGATTTGCCAGAACGCCCTTCCACCGATTCGGCAGCAGCCCCAACCCGTCGGTTGCCAAAATCTCCACGGGGGCTAGAACACGTTGCGCCGGGCGGTGGCGGCGCAACCTCTACATCGGGTATCAGCACCCGGCAGCAGAAGGTTCGAAACCGGCTCGCCCATCGCCTGGAGACCATGGGTTTGAAAGCCCAGGCAGCGGCGGATAAAGGCATCGATATGGGCGTGCATGTGGCCACCGTCTATGCCCTGCTGAAGGGCCAGCGGGTAACCGATAACTCGCTGGACCGGATCTCTGCAGCGCTGGATCGGCTGGAGCCTAAGACATCTCCAACTCAAACCACGCTGGATCTTGTCGCTGAAAAGGCCGCCCGGCTTGAGGCCGCCAAAACCCAGCCTGAGGCACCCGCCGAGGATTCACAGCCTACACAGGCCTCCGTGCGCGCCCGGGTGCTGGCATTTGTTGATGGCCTGGGTATCTCTGCCAACAAAGCGGTGCAGAGCGGCTACGACCTCGGCGCTTCGCACTTCACCATTCACAAATTCGTTAACGGCATCGATGTCACGCGGGTGTCGCTTAAAAGCATCATCAAGGCCATGGACAAGCTGGAGCAGGAAAAGCGCCTGACGGCCCCTGTAGAGATCCTGGGGAACAACATTACCACCGGCGGGGCATGGAACCGCGCACCGGCGCCGGTGGCGCCACCGAGGCATGCAAAGACACCGTGACCGCGCGGTGAGCTAAGCAACAAAAACAAGGGCCCAGAGCCCGGAGAGGAAAGTTGTGTTGAGATTTAAAAGCAACGTCATGGGCAGTTCCGCATGAGCGTCAAGGCCATGTCATGGGCGTGGGATATCGCCGGCCTGGAAATCTACGAAAAGATGGTTCTGCTGAGGCTGGCGGACCATGCCAATGCCGATGGATTCTGCTGGCCAGGCAAAGAGTCGCTGGCCGAAAGCTGCTGCTGTTCCAAGCGCAAGGTTGACCTGGCGATTTTATCCCTGCAGGCGAAGGGACTGATCACCATCGAAGACCGAAGCAAGGGGGGCAGGGCGGTGTCAAATACCTATCATTTACACCTTGACCAGCTACCTCTTTTTGACTCAAACACTCCCGCAAACCCTGCACAGGATGCAGGGCTGCACAGCATGCAGGGCTGCACAGCAGAACCAGAAACCCTGCACAGCACGACAAAAAACCCTGCACAGCGTGCACCCGAATCTAAATATAACCATAAAAGAACCGTAGAGCGCGCAGGTGCGCGCGCGACGGCGGCGGATTTTAATTATTCGGATTGGCAACCAGACGAAACCTGCCTGAACCGCATCCAGATGTCAGACCCTGGCATCACCCCCCACTTCCTCGAATCGCAGCGGCTGGATTTCCTCAGCTTCGCCGAGGATTCGAAGATTCCCGAACGGCTGATGCGATCCCGCTTCCAAAGCCAGGTGCATCGAAACTGGATCAAAGCCCGGCGCAGCGAAACCAACACCGGGCCCCTGCAGCAGGCCATGCCCGAGGATCTGCGCAAGGTGCCCGACGACCGGCTGGAAGCCTGGGCGCGGGCCCGTGATGCACCCAGGCCGGCCACCGGAGAGACCTACGACGAATACCGCAACCGCATTGCACTGCACCTGAAAAACCGAGGATCCGATGGAAACGCAAGCTACCTACAATCCGCCGCCGCCAGCCTCACGGTCAACTGAGCAGCACGATCAGCACATGCTGCTGCTCTGGCAGCGCCTGGGGCAGATGTTCGGCCAGGAGGCCTGGCAGGCCAAGAACGGCCCGGCAGATGGGCGGAAGTTCGAAGACTGGGTGAAGGTGTTGCGCGCGCAGGGCAACGGCGCCATCGCCAAAGCCCTGGGGAAATGCCCGGGCCTGACCGAACCACCCAGCCTGCTGCAGTTTGTGAAGCTCTGCGGGGATCAGCCGGCACAACAACCCGCCGCGAAAACGAGCGATCACTCGATCCGCGATCGGGAAATCGCCAGGCAACAGCAATTGGCCACCAGCTCCAAGTCGCGCCAATCGAACCAGGTGGAAACCTTCATGGCGGCTTACCACAACTGCGGTCTGGGCTCACGCTGGCCAGGTGGGGAGGTGGTGCTTTGAGCGAAGACACCACACCGTACACCGTCGCAATGGCCAAAATGGGCGCGGCGGCCGGGATAGATCACGGCGCTGTGAGCAAAGCCAACACGCCCGCCGACCTCCTCAAGCCAGCGGACATCCTGCTGCGGAAGGCCACTGATCTGGTTACAGAAGCCATTTACCTGATGAACCGCAAGAACCACGACTACACCAGCGGATCAGGCGACCCTTACGCCAACTTCCGCACCGCATCGAGCTTCGGCATACACCCGGCGGTTGGCATCGTGCTGCGCATTGGCGACAAGCTGCAGCGGATTCGCACCTTCGCCGAGCGTGGCGAGCTGCAGGTG
>JANOGQ010000320.1:0-5622 GCA_031406105.1 Lysobacterales bacterium
GGCACCCTCTCTTGATGCTGCGCATCAATTCACCTTGCCGGCGGGCGGGTGATATAACGGCACAGCCGTTCCAGCCTTGATCGTTGGTGGGCTTCGCAAACGGTGCCCGCGTGGAGGCTGAAGCCATACATCCTGACAAGCAGCGGAATGCTGGGCGCTTCTTCTAGCGGCGGCACGCTGTACAAAGTCAGTGCCTTGCGGCCCGCGTGCGGGCCGATGGAGGGCCAATCCACCACGCCATCGGCCGCCTACCCGGGATACGGCTACCTGTGGTGGCTGGGAAATGCCGGCGCCTACCGGGCCATCGGCATTTTTGGCCAGGGCATTTGCGTGCACTCGGGACAAAACGTGGTGGTTGCCTTGCACAGCGCCCGGGCCGTCGCGAGCAGCGACGAAGACTGGGCGCTGCAGGAGGCGCTGTGCGATGCGCTGGCTGTAGCGCTGGTCAGCTTGCCCCGTCCCCTTTAAGCACGCGGTCCCCTTTAAGCAAAGCTCTGGTCAACGCCACTGAATACGGCCTTGGGTCCTACTTCAAAGCCGCGATCTCGGCCGGGTGTTCTGCGTCGCCGAGGAACTGGAGTACGGCATCGTGTGCATCAAGGACGGCATCCTGTGGATCGAGGTGGCGCCATTTGACGGCATGAAAGAATCGGGATCGGGACGTGAAGGGTCGAAGTACGGTATCGATGAGTATGTCGAGATCAAGTACATTACCCTGGCGGGGCTGAACCAATAGGTTCAACCGCGCTATCCAAAGAAACAGCATTGCTCATCGCGGTCAACGACGTCGAGAAATGCCTCAAGCGTCCTGACTTCAGGACTGGGCTCGTAGCGATGCCATTTCAAGTCTCGGCGCATCCAGAAAATTCTCCACACATTTTGGGTGCGCACATACGTTGCCTTTGCGACAGGTTTTTCCATCTTTTTCAATCGATCTTGCCAGTCCGGGCGGATCTCGAAGAGCTCGACACTCTGCCCTTTTTTCCTGTACCCAAGGTCAAGTTGGTCACGAATGTGAACCGGTGGACGCCGACGTTTGAAGAACTCTGCTAGAGCCTTCTCATTGCGCCTGTTCTCGATCTCGCTGAAGGTCATGACTTTAGCTCATTGCGCCTGTGTTAACCGGGCCGTGATCCGAGAGGGCCGTCGCACCTGCGGCGAATTGTTGGACGCTCACACGACAATGTTTCTGCGCAACAAAGGCCTCATGCAGAGGTCGAAAGCAAACTCTCATAGGGGATATGCAACCCATCATGGAGATTCCTGATCATTCTTAAGCTCAGGGAACGCCTGCCATTCAGCACTTCTGAGACTCGCCCACTCTTGCCGATATACGCCTCAAGGTCTCGTGGGGTTAACCCTTGCTGCTCCATGCGAAACTTAATTGCTTCTATGGGGCTGGCGGGTCCGATTGGATGGTGCTTGTTTTCATAAGTCTCAATGAGCGTTGCCAAAATCTCCATTTCGTCAAACTCGGGTGTCTTTGGCTTCGCCTGGAAGATCACTTCAAGACGCTGAAACGCCTGACGCAGATCTTTGTCATTACGAATGGGCTTAATGTTCATGATCCACCTCAATAGTCATTTACCGTTTCTACATCAATCCTGTCGTATTGCGCGTGCGTACCAACGAACTTTACCCACACGATGCCCGCCAGGTACTGCACCTCCACTACCAAGCGATATTTGTTGCCTCCGATATTGAATACCACTCTGTTGTTCCCGCAGAAACTTGCAGTTGCATACAAGTCCTTGATGCCTTGGGGTCTCTCCCATTTCGCCGAGCGAGCCTCGTCGTGCCACGCCTCCAGCGACCCTTGGGCATCGTTATAAGGCCTTTGGCTCCAAAAGCGCCGAAGAGTGTTTTTTGCAATTACTCTCACGCGCTCGCTCCCATTTTGGGAGAACTATATCACCCATTTTGGGAGAAAGCTAGAGATTGAGAAAGCGGGCCCGTCATCCGCCTGAGCATTCAACGCTGCCGATGAACCGCGCGGGCCACAGCGTCAAATACTAAATGACGCACTGTCCACGCTTCGGCTCGATTGGCTTGTTAGCCAATTGAAAGTTCCTTGGATATGCGTTTGCTCTGAAAAATAGTGAAGACCCGAGTCAGAGGATTCAGAAACAAGCAGAGTCTCAGGAATACGATTTACTTCCATCTGGGTGGCTTACAGCTTTACTCGGCTGGTATTGAAGGGTGACCTAACCACTACAATTTGGGAATACCCTCCTTTAAAAGTCTGGAAACCTTTTCAGACGTTTAATTGGCAAAGAGCTCGAAGGGTCCGACCCCTTACTCGAGCGCTTTGCGGCGTTCTTCGGCAACCGGCCCGCTAACACGGAATGTCTTTGTGTAATGGTCTTCGTGGTGCGTGACGCGCCCTGTCGCATCGCGCTTGAAGATCCGTTCATGCATTTCGCTGCCGTCACTGGCGATCACGCGAAAGCGGTCAGCGGCAATTGGCTTCAGATAGGTCAAGCTGTCAGCCGGATTGCTGTTCGGCAGCCTGAGTGAAACCAGCCCGCCGTTCCAGGGCAGGACCACGGATTCGCTGGACCAGACATTATCCATATAGCGCCCGGCATAGTCTTCGAGTGCGATCTTGGCCGGGGGGGTGCCCTTGAAGGCATGGTCGCGTCTGGCATCGAGCAATTTGTGGATCTGCACGCCCACGGACCAGATGTCGCCGTTATCGGTGGTCATCGCTGCAACCACGGTTTCGCTGTCGGGGCGGACCAGCACGACCGTGTTATATCCCGGGCAGCTACCGTCATGACCGACATAAGTCTTCTCGTCGTCTGCCTGGACGAAAAACCCCAGCCCCCAGTTGCCGTTGCGCACCGGATCGATGAACTGCACGCGGTGCATTTCGCGAAGCGTGCTGGGACGCAGGATCCCCGGCGTGGCTGGCAGGGTTTCCTGCTTGAGCAGATCAATCTGCCACAGCCCGAACTTGACCAGATCCTCCGCCGTGCTGGAAAACCCGGCTGCGGGCGTGATCGCCCTGGCATCGAAGGATTTCAGAAGTTTGCGCTGACCGTCCCGGTCCAGCGGCCCCCAGCCCACCGCCATGCGCTTGCCCAGCTGGTCAAGCGGCAAATAGGGCCGGGTATCGGATAGGCCCAATGGGGTCAGAATTCGGTCTTCCACCAACTGATTGAAGTCCTGCCCCGATACCGCCGCCGCCGCATCGCCGGCCAGGGTCAGGCCGATGTTGCTGTACTGGTAATAGCGCCCCACCGGATAGAGCGGCTTGGCGCTGGCAAAGTCGGCCTGAAGTTCGGCCTGATCGGGAAACGGAAAGTCAGGCCCGGTCCAGTAGGAAGTGCGGCCATCGCGCGGCACCCCGGCGGAATGAGTCAGCAGGGCGCGCAGTGTGATCGGCAACGAATCGCGGCCATCGTCCTGCAATTTGGCCCAGGGGAGATAGGTCTGGATCGGTTCATCCAGCCGCAGCTTGCCCTCTTCCCATTGCTGCATCACCGCGATCGAGGTAAACAGCTTGGAGATCGAACAGATCGAATAGATCGTCTTGCCATCGACCGCGTGTTTGCGATCAGCGTCGATATGACCATAGCCGCTTGACCAGACCATCTCCTTGTCCTGGCCCACCGCGATCGACAGCGCCGGCCAGCGGCCATAGCTCTGCGCCGCATCGGCCCAGGCATCGATCAGCCGCAGGGCTTCAGTCGTGGCGGAATCGGGCGCGGCCTGCGCCTGGCTGGAGCCTAGCAAGATTGCCGCAGCGGCGACCAGCTGCTTCATCCGCCCTTGAAACGAAACGCGCCTGTTCAGTCCGGCCATACCTATCACCCTCTCGATTAACGGCGCGATCCTGGTGCGCGAGTATAAGAAGTATAAAGCACCTTCAGTCGGTTCGTGGCAGGACAAAGGACAAAAGACTTAGACCCGTTAAATTGGGGCAAAATGGGGCGTTTAACGATCCGAAACCCCGGTTTTCGCTGTCAGAGTGTCGATCTACCAAGCGTTTGCGCCGGTCCGACCCCTTACTCTTTTGTAGAACCAATGCGCTTCATCAGTTCCTGATCGCGTTGCGAGATCAACGTGGGTAATGCGTATACCGTGGAGCGTGAGATTCCCAATGCTGCAGCCTGACACACAATCGGCAGGTCGTGACTCCGGTCAATCATCGCCTTGCGCTCAGCAGGCCGGCTTTGGCGAGCGCACTTTCTAAAAAATCATTCTCCAGGGTCAATGCCCCGATCTTGGCGTGCAGCGCCGTAAGATCAACCTGGGGCGTGGCCGTCTGGCCACTGCCTTCAAACGCATCCCCCGCTCGTTCCAACAGCTGTGCCTTCCATTGCGTAATCTGGTTCGGGTGCACGTCAAATTGCTGCGCCAGCTCGGAAATGGTCTTCTCGCCCCGGATCGCGGCCAAGGCTACTCTTGATTTGGATACCGGGGTGTGATTCCGGCGTGGTCTTCTGGACATTGTTGCCTCCTGATGGTGGTGCCAATAACATGGCTCATATCAGGCTCGGAATCCACTTATACTGCTGTCTGAATTTCTGGGGCCACCTCTGTCCGCTGTGCTCCCTCCGGGATGACGGTGACTAGCTAGCGACTGGCGTTGAATGCCCGGGCTTCTTCCAGTATCCAGGCGGTGAAGGCTTTGACTTTGGCATCACCGACCATGCGTTCCTGGCAGAGGCGGAGGACTTCGCGCAGTCGGCCCTGCGCTTGAAGACCAGTTATGCCAAACTGCTTGAGCGCATCATAGCGCTTGGTCTCGCGTGGCAGCCGCATCGGATGGGGATCGATTAGGCTTCAAGAACTGTCGGACGTCCAATCCCAAGCCAGAAACACGTACGCACTTTGGGTAGGGAAACAGTTCCTAGAACCCATCCGCGAAAATTGTTTCCCCGGGCAGATGATGCGCAGACGGATGCGAAGCGCCACTCTACAGACGCGGTAAGGCCTTCCTGGTGATAGCCTTTACGGTTTCGACCGCCTCCGGACCCGTGTTCATCATCACCCACAGGGTCAGGCTGCCCTTCTGGACGTAAACCTCCGCCATGCCATGGTAGTCAGGATTTAAGAACGCGCCATCCCCAAACTCGGGCAGCTCCACGGGGCTCTCGCCGCCAGAGCGCATTTTCCAGTCAGATAGATCGCGGTTTTCTTCCAAGCTGACACTGACACCGCTCGACCCGTCTCCAAACCAGTAGTTGCAGGTGTTTTCGCCCGACTCGGGATCTGTCGTACTGGGCGCTTCATGCAAGGGTCCCACGATCTGCTCAATCTCGTCCACGGTCACAAGTTTGCACGGATCCGGCGTCGCGCCAAACGCGTGGGCGGCCAGGGCCGAGGCCAAGACAAGGGCGGCGATCGGCCCACGAAAGGACCGGGTGAACAAGCAGTGGTATGAAGATTTCATCGTCTCTCCCTGGAATGCGAAACAATCTAAAAATAACGCGAATTGTAGACCGTGCACGCCAGACTTCAAGGGCTGGAAGGCAACGCCAATGGCGCAGCGATTAGTGGAGGATTCTCGCTGCATGCTGGCGCGTATAAGAAGTATTAAGCACCTTTCTTGAGAAATTTGAAAGTATTCGAACCTGGAAATTCTGCAAGTTCAGGACCCAATCGCTCCTCGTG
>JANOGQ010000337.1:0-2779 GCA_031406105.1 Lysobacterales bacterium
AGGGCTCGGTAATCTCATGCCTGCGACAGGCCGCCATGTAGAGCCCGACGGCTCCCAGCAAATCGTAAGCTGACTCAAAGCCCTCATCAGTACTGCCTTCTTTCAACAGAGCCGATACATGAATCCGGCCTTCTGCCAGCAGGGCATCGCGAATGGATTGCCCTTCTGCCGGAATCTGTAAATTTTGCCTTTGCTTGAAGTAGATGTTCTCAAGCTCGGTATTCATGTCCCGAAAATCGTGACGAATCCATTGATCAAAAGCGCGTGAGTTGGCCGACATCAGATCTTTCCAGTTCTTTGCCTATGGCAGGGTATTCATCATAGCGCTGCCATCGTCTCAACTGTAGTCCGGGTCTGCATTGTGGCCATGCTGAATCTGCCGGTATGGTGCCTGAACGATTCAATTTTCCAGCGCGGTCAGCTTCAGCAAACGCCCACCATCGCCGTCTTCGATCACCCATAGTGAACCATCCGGGCCTTGCTCCACTTCCCGGATGCGCTTGCCCATGGGAAAGCGTTCTGCTTCGCGGGCGGTTTCCCCATCAATTTCTACCCGGATGATGGCGGCTGCCGCCAGGCCGGCAATCAAAGCAGAACCCTGCAACTGCGGAAACTCATCAGCGCTATAAAACATCAATCCGCCTGGCGCGATGCTGGGGATCCAGGCTACTTTGGGGGCGGCGAATTCAGGCTGTGTATCGTGATCTGGTATTTTCTCGCCGCTGTAATGATCACCCTCTGACACGATGGGATAGCCGTAATTTTCAGCCTTCACCACGAGGTTCAGTTCATCACCATGCAAAGGGCCCATCTCGGTATTCCACAGGCGACCTTGGCTATCAAAGGCGATACCCAGCGGATTGCGGTGGCCCAATGACCAGATTTCGGCGGCTACATCACCCTGGTCCGCGAATGGATTGTCGCCGGGAATCGAACCATCATCATGCAGGCGCAAAATCTTGCCGAGGTTGCCGGTCATCTGCTGGGCCGGAGTGAACTTCTGCCGATCGCCGGATGAAATGAACAAATAACCAGCGGCATCAAACAGCAATCTGTGGCCATAGTGGCCACCGCCGGTGACTTTGGGATTCTGCCGCCAGATCACTTCAACATCCTCCAGCCGATTGCTTCCATCGGCCATCACCAGGCGCCCTCTTGCAACCGCTGCGCCGCGTACATTGCCCACGCCAGCTTC
Source organism: Lysobacterales bacterium (assembly GCA_031406105.1). Classification (GTDB taxonomy): domain Bacteria; phylum Pseudomonadota; class Gammaproteobacteria; order Xanthomonadales; family SZUA-36; genus JAWXBM01. The sequence continues at coordinate 1,196 of JANOGQ010000337.1, forward strand.
GGCATAGCTGAGGTAGATCAGGCCATTGTTGGTATAGTCGGGATGCAGAATCACATCACCCAGGCCACCCTGGCCGCGGTAGTCCACATCAGGTACATCTGCAATCGGGCGGGACTTTTCGCCACTCTGGCTTACCAGTAACAGCTGGCCTCTTTTCTCGGTAAGCAACAAGCGGCCATCCGGCAGGAAAGTCATGGCCCAGGGCTCATTGAAAGTAGCGATCGGCTCCTTGTTGAAGGGCAGTGGGGTCTCCTCTGCAAAAACCATAGTGCTCAGAATAGTGGTGAGGAGGAGGAAAGTTTTTCGAAGCATGGTCAGGTTCCCAGGATTCAGGTTTGGTTATAGTCGCTTGCTGGCATAGCAATTCACCAGGCACTCGGTGTCCAGTTTACCGCCTGGCAATCCGAGGGTAAATTTTTTGTCCCACGATTCGGGCGTTGCGTCTGAATTCACCTTTGCAGATGTATTGGCTGTTGTTGTCGTGGTGCAAAATAGCCAGAGTCAATGTTCTGTTAATCTTTGCCGCAACAGCCAGGACAGGAGCAAGCAGATGAACAAGCGCAGCAAACCTACCCTTCCCATCGATGACCGTCCATTGGATACGCGCCTGCCAATCAAGCTGGACAGCACCTCTAACGGTGAGTTCATGCCCAATCCGCTCACTGATCGGGAGCACAAAACCAATCACCTGGCACTGCAGCAGGCTGATCACGCGGCACGCCGGACTGGCCGCAGCCGTCGTGACTTCCTGGCCTCAAGTTGTGGCGCCGCCGCTACCTTACTGGCCTTCAACCAGGCGCATGCCTTGGGCAGCGGAACCGCACCGGCTTTCGATATTCCGGCAGAAGCAGCTTTCGACCCGGAACTCGCTGCCAGCAAACTGGATGGGCAGGAATTCATTTTTGACATTCAGGGCCATTACCTGCCGCCGGATCTGGCACGCACCCTCAAGCCCAAGTGCCAGGCTGAACACGACCTGCTCAGCCCGGGCTACATGAGTTGCATGGGTACCGATGATTTCATCAAGGATGTATTTCTCGACAGCGATACCGATTTGATGGCTTTGTCCTTCATTCCCTCAACTCTGGAGAATGAACCTCTGTCGATTGAGGAGGCCGCCAAAACCCGTGAGATGGTGGACCAGTTGGGAAGCAGCCAACGATTGTTGCTGCATGGGCGGTGCAATCCCAACCAACCCGGCGATCTCGACCTGATGGACGAACTGGTGGAAAAATGGCAGGTGGCAGCTTTCAAATGCTACACCCAGTATGGGCCTGGCGGTAAAGGCTTCTTTCTCAGCGATGTGGATACAGGAATTCCTTACATCGAGAAAGCTCGCAAACTGGGGGTGCACAATATCTGTGTTCACAAAGGCTTTCCTTTCGGCAAAGAGTCTTATGAGCATTCCTTGTGTGATGACATCGGCAAGGTTGCGAAGCTCTATCCTGATATGAACTTTATGGTCTACCACTCTGGCTATGTACCGGGGCAGGCTGAGGGTGCCTATGACCCTGATCGCAACGAAGGTATTGATTCCCTCGTTCGCACCGTAATCGAAAATGATGTGGTACCGAACAGCAATGT
>JANOGQ010000340.1:0-3548 GCA_031406105.1 Lysobacterales bacterium
GCCTCCACATGATGGGCAAAGTCTTCTTCCTCCTGTAGCAAGTGCTGCCGGAAATTCTGCAGCAAGGGCGTGGTGCAGGTATAGAGGATTCGACGGGCTACGATCAGGCTGCGTTTGGCTACCAGGTTTGCATGTGAAGCCGCAAACAGCATGTCGTTTTCCTGCCGTTCCTGGCGGGCTACCAGGAACAGATGCGGATTGAGCTCGTGCGCGGTCATGAGAATGGACAGGTTGTCCACATCATCACCGGTGCCGGCAATAATCCCGACTGAGTTTTTAACGCCGGCCTGCAGCAAGGTCGATGCTTCGGTACCTCGCCCCAATACCCCATTGGCCAGGCCGCTAACCCGGTCGGGATGCACATCCACTATGGTATAGGGCAGAGCGGCCTCCTCCAGCCTGGCGGCGATAGGGCTACCGAATCGCCCCAGCCCGCAAAGTATCCAGTGACCGGAAGGTGGTTTCATCGGCCTGAGTAACTGGCTGCCCGGCACGCTGATCAGCCAGTCCTGTACCAGGTATTTGATCGGTGAGTTCAGCGCCAGTAAGAAACGCTCAGCAAATATCTCATAGGGATCGACCACGTGATCGGTGCCAAAGGATGCCATGTTGGCGGTGGTCATCGGTGTTTCACTGCGCGCCATAACGGGCAGGTCAGGTCGCAGCAGCTTGCTGGTAATGGCCACGGTGAGGTTGGCGTGATCTTCATTGGTGATACTGATTACGCCCTGACAAAGTGGGCTCATCAAGCCAGCCATTTCCAGCAATTGGCGATTGCTGACATCGCCCGACAGGGCAGGAACATGCGCCAGATCTTCCTGCAGGATCATGCCGTGTATGACATCAGCTTCGCGTTCCAGCACGACTGCCTGGTAACCGCGCAGACGCAGGGCATTGACGATCATGCTGCCGGTATTGCCAAAGCCACAGACAATGAAAAATTGATGCGGTAATGCGGCCACCCGCTGTTCAAAACGCGAACGCCGCATGACACTGCGGAATTGTGGATCCAGCAACAGTTCCAGAATGGTGCCGATGGAATACAGCCAGACTACGACATTGGGCATTATGATAAAAAATACGTACAAGCGCTGGGCATCGGTGTAAGCGTATGGAAATTCACCCAGGCCTATGGTGGTTGCGACAATGGCCACAAAATAGGCTGCATCCAGATAACTCAGCTGCACCGCCTCACCATTGGCGTCCACACCAGGTATCAGCACCAGCCCGACCACTGAAAGGAAGAAGACGATGATCATCACGATCAGCGGCAAACGCAGCCGCCGCATGGTCAACCAGATGATGTCATTCATAGATCGGCTGCGCTTGCCGGATGGGGTTTTTTGTAACTCAAGGACACAGGCTCAGCGGCGGATACTGAGCGATTCACCCACCAACAGGGTTACTGAAACGAAATTGGCGAGTAAGGCTCCACCGGACAACGAAACCACACTGGCCATAATTCCGCTGGTCACGCCGTCAGCTGACACGTTGGCAGCATAAACCCAGGTGACGACGGCTGCCAGCAATTGCAGATCAGCTACCAGGCTGGTGGCCAACATGACGTTGCCCAATTGTGATCGATCGCCGAATTTCAGGATGGTGGCGATGATACTGACGACCAGGGCAGCACCCAGTTCAATAGCATGATGGTGTTCCGGATTATCCATGTCGCCAACGAAAAAACCGAAGTTCAGGGTCAGTGCCAGAACGATAAAAAACGCAAAGAAAACTTTTTCCAGGTTCATGCTCGATTCACTCCGGAGTTCTTCATGGTTTCAGGGAAGTATATTGCCATCACTATCCATGTTCTGCACTGGCGCGAGATTGAGCTCTTGCAGGCTCTCACGAATCAGGGCCGCATCTCCCACGATAACCCAGGTCAGGGCTTGCGGATGCAGCACTTCATCGCCCGTTGCCTGGATCTGTTGCAGCGACAGTGACTGGTATTGACCGGGCAGGCTGCTTACATAATCATCCGGCCGGGCAAAGCGGTCATTGGCCAGCATGGCATCAAGCACGGCTGCATTGGTTTCGTATTGACCCGGCAGGCTGAACACACTGTTGCGCACAACCCGGTTAAGTTCTTCTGCGGTGGCAGTTTTGTCTTGCTGGAACTGCTGCAGCAGATCGGACAGTTCGCTCACCGCAGCGGCTGTCCGGTCTGTTTGTACCGGCGCATAGATCATCCATGGCCGTTGGCCGCGGGCATCCGACAGGAAAGTGAAAGCGCCATAAGACCATTGTTTTTCCACCCGCAAGGTCTGGTTGACCCGGGCAGAATAAGTACCGCCAACGATATCATTCATGGCCTCAATGGCAATGTTGTTGGGCGCACCTGTAGGCGGAGCAAGGTGTCCTGCGAGTATCAGTGACTGCGGCGAGCCGGGTTTGTCAACCAGAAATACCCGGATATTGCTGGCCAGAGCCACCTCGCCAATCTGCTTGGCCGGAGGCTTTTCGCCGCGCACTTTCCAGTTGCCGAACGCGTTTTCCAGCATGGGCAGGATTTCGTCCATCGAGGTATCACCCACCACGAACAAGCTGGCATTGTCCGGGCGCAACCAGTCACTGTGGAATTGCTCCAGTTCAGCCGGCTGGATGCTGTGGATGGACTCCTCGGTGCCGCTACCCGTGAAGGGAATGCCGTAAGCGTGATCCTTGCCGTAAAGCATGGGTGGCAGGGTCCTTAGTGCGACACCCACGGGCTGGTTTTTCTCCTGTTCCAGCCCAGCAAGACGACGTACCCGCATACGCTCCACTTCTTCGGGGCTGAAGGCCGGATTGCGCACCACATCGGCAAACAATTCGATGGATGGCGCCAGATTCTGCTTCAGCGCTGCCAGGTAAACTGCCGAGGTATCGAGATTGGAGCCGCTGTCAATTTCAGCACCGAGGCGTTCTGACTCGGCATTGATTTCCAAGGCCGTACGGTTGCGGGTGCTTTCATCCAGCATGTCGAGTGCGAAAGCGGCCGTACCCAGAGTGATGCCCTGGTCAGCGGCATAGCCCGCATCAAACTGGATGGCGATATCAACCGTGGGTAATGCGCGCCGGGTGCTCAGCACCACTTCGATGCCGTTCTTGAGCCGGGCACGTTCGGGTAAGGGGAGTTGCAGTTGCGGCAAGGTGGTGACAGTCGGCAAGCCCTTGCTGCGATCCACGCCTTGATTCGAGCTTATGTATTCAGGGTAGGGCAGAACATCCAGCTGGTAGCGTCCATCGGACAACCAATCATTGGCTACTAAACGAACTTCTTCGGCCGTAGCGTCGTTGATCCATTGCAGCATGGTTTTGAAGAATACCGGGTTGCCATCGTACAACTCGCCCTGGGCCAGAGTTGCTGCCTTGCCGCTGAAGCCGCCTACTGCTTCTAGCCCACGGATGATGGAGGCATTGATCTTGGCACGGGCGCGTTGCAGTTCTTCCTCACCAGGGCCTGTGTTCAGGAAACGGTTCAACTCGTAGCTGATGATCTCGTTTACTTCCTCCAGCGTAGCCTCCGGGGCGAGGGTGGTATCGATGCTGAAAATGCTGGCCAGCTCGTG
>JANOGQ010000477.1:0-9769 GCA_031406105.1 Lysobacterales bacterium
GATGGGTGCGTCGGTACTTGTACTGTTTTTCCTGCCATGGCTGGATCGCTCACCGGTGAAATCCATCCGTTATCGCGGTCTGCAGTACAAGATCATGCTGGCACTGTTCGTGGTGGCTTTTATCCGGCTTGGAATACTGGCAGTTGCAGAAGGTACGCAGGCACAAACCCTGGAAATGCGCATCTGGACCTTTGTGTATTTTGCCTATTTCATCTTGCTGTTCTTCCTCAGCCCCAGGGAAAGGGTCAAGCCAGTACCCGAGCGGGTGACTCACTGATGAAAAAGCATGTTCTGATTCTGACCTTGGCCATGTTCGCAGGCAGCTTGAGTGGAATCGCTATGGCTGCTGGCGGTGGTAGCGCTCATATTGAGCACGCCCAGGTCAATATACGTGACATCGCGGCGATACAAAGCGGAGCCAAGTGGTTTGTGAACTATTGCATGTCCTGCCACAGCGCGCAGTACATGCGTTACAACCGCTTGTCAGAAGACCTGGGTCTGAGTGAAGACATGGTCATGAATAACCTGGTGTTTTCAGACGCAAAATTTGGCGAGACTATGAACATCGCCATGCGTCCGGACGATGCTGCCAAATGGCTGGGCAAGATTCCGCCAGATTTGTCGCTGATTGCCCGTTCGCGCGGCAATGACTGGCTGTTTTCGTATTTGAAAAACTTTTACCAGGACGAGAACGGTAGCTGGAATAACCTGTTGCTGCCCAATGCCGCCATGCCGCATGTTTTATGGCAATTGCAAGGCATACAGAAGCCAGTTTACGCCACCGAGGGCGATACAGAAGTGATTGATCACCTGGTGCTGGCCAAGCCAGGATTACAAACGCCGGAAGAGTATGAAACCACCGTCCGTGAACTGGTTTCATTCCTGGACTATCTCAGTGAGCCAACCAAACTGCAAAGAAAGTCAATCGGCATCTGGGTGATGTTGTTCCTGACGGTCTTTGCTTTGCTTGCTTTCGCCTTGAAAGCTGAATACTGGCGTGACGTGCACTAAGTAAGCCCTATGCCGCGGAAACTCTGATTGAGTCAGAGTTTCCCCAAATCCAGATCGCTGCCCTGAATAATTCAGGGTTTTCTTAACCAACCAGACTAACAGGGAGAATACAGTGGCAGTATCTGTGCGAGGACGTTCCACCATGGCGCTTTATTCATCTGCAGTCGGCCTCGATTGTCACCGGGTCCGGTTCGTTCTGGCTGAGAAGGGCATCAATGTCGAAATCGTCAATGTCACGGAAGACGCTTCGGCAGCCGAAGACCTGGCGGAACTCAATCCTTACAATCAGGCGCCAACCCTGGTCGACCGCGACCTGGTGCTTTATGACGCCAGCGTGATCAATGATTACCTGGATGAACGTTATCCTCATCCGCCACTGATGCCGGTCGATCCGGTATCGCGCGCCCAACTTCGGCTGGTGCATTTCCGCATTCTGAAAGACTGGTATGGATTGGCTCGGGAAGTTGAAGCCAGCTCCGGCAAGAAAGGCGAAAAACCACGCAAGCAACTGCGCGAAGCCATTATCGGAGGCAATGAGCTGTTCAAAATGGCAGACTTCGTGCTGAGCCCGGAATTGACTCTGGTTGACTGTACCCTGGGCCCATTGCTGTGGCGTCTGCCACATTATGGCATCAAGCTGGGCAAACCCGGCGCTGCAGTGGAAGGCTATGCCCAGCGCCTGTTTTCCCGAATGTCATTCAAGGCCAGCCTGACACAGGCGGAGCGCGATCTGCTGCTTAACCTCAGCTGAGCCTGCACCTGCTTTTGCCATGAGTGGAGATATGTCATCTAATCGTCCGTACCTGTTACGGGCTTTGTTTGAATGGATCAGCGACAACAAGATGACGCCGCATATCCTGGTCGACGCTTCTGCCGCTGGTGTAACAGTGCCGGAACAGGCGGTGCAAAAAGGCAAGGTCATTCTGAATATTGACCATGCGGCGGTCAGGGACTTGTCCATGGCCAATGATTGGCTGACTTTCAGTGCCCGATTTTCCGGAAGGCGTCATGAAGTCAAGGTTCCGGTTGAAGCTGTGCTGGCAATTTATGCCAAGGAAAATGGCCAGGGTATGATGTTTTCGCAGGAAGAAAACGACCTGCCACCGGACCATTCGCCCGACTCCGAGGATGACGGACCCAGGCGTTCGCATCTCAAACTCGTGAAGTAGCTACTGCCACTTTGACTACTAGTATTCCTGAATCAGGTCGCCTTTTTCGGTGGTGATCAACACGGTGGAAGGGTGCCCCGGTGATACCAGCACTTTGCCGCCCAGCTGCAAAATGCCCTGGTAGGCGAAATCAAAGCGATAGACCAGTGCGAACAATCGTCTTTTGCCCGCCGGACGGTAACTTACTGTTTCAAACACAACGGTATCGTCCATCAGCACCAGGCCATGTTCGCGGCAGGCAATAGTTGCCACGCTGCGAGCGCGCTCACGTCCTTGGACCAGTTGCCACCAGGACAGGCCGATTGCGCCGGCCAGAATCAGCAAGATCAGCCCGATCACGATGCGGATTTCCGGTTGGGCTTGAGCAGCACCAGCACCGCACCGCTGCCGCCCTGGGCGGGTGCGCATGGTTTGAGCGCTATTACTGCCGGATGCTGCCATAACAGCTGCCAGCTCATCAATTTCAACACCGGCGGACCGTCCGAACGCAGGCCTTTGCCGTGCACCACGCGTATACAAGCGAGCTCATGTTGCAGGGATTCATTCAAAAAACGGCTCAGGGCCTTGGCCGCTGCGCTTTCTGTCATGCCATGCAGATCAAAGGAATCTGTAACAGGGCAGTCACGCCCGCCCAGTTCACGCAGATACTTGCGTGGCAGGCCATCCCGGATCAAGGGCTGGGCATGCTGCGCTGCTTCTGCCACCATGCCCTTCAGGCCGGATGCTGCCTGAGTACCTGGACCGGCAGTCTGAAGCTCCTCAGGGCTCTGTCTTAAGGCGAATTGTGCTGGTCTGGGTGCAGAATCCCGATGGCGATCGTCAACCTTCAGGGGACGCACCGACTGCATGGCTGCACGAAAACTGTCGGTGTCGCTTTTCTTGATTTTGCTCAATTACATTTCCGCAGTTGCGTTGAGGCCTTACTATAAGCGCTTACCCGGCACAAAAAATCCGGGCTGCGGCTGTATGGTGCCCGAGATCCGCCCCGAAATCAGCTCAGATTAAGGTCCAGACTCTGGGCAGCCCTGCAATACTCAATAATGAATCACTCAATGCTGAATTACTCAATACCGAATAGCTCAATCCTGAATCATCAAAGCATGCCAAACAAAAAAGCTTTGGCAAAAAGTATGATTTTTGATTGACGCCATTTTGCATGATTTACAATCATTGAAAATGGCAGCACATCCTTATGCCGCAGAAACTCTGAATAGATCAGAGTCTTCTTGAACAGTGAACCATAACATGCATTTATTGATCAGTAATGACGATGGAATTGATGCCCGGGGAATTCAGGTTCTGGCTAAGTGGATGAAACGATTGGGAGATGTGACGGTAGTTGCTCCGCATATTAATCGCAGCGGTGCGAGTAACTCTCTGACCCTGGATGCACCGGTGCGCATCCGTGAAATCGAGGACCGTTGGTTCCGCGTGAACGGAACCCCCAGCGACTGCGTTCACATTGCCTTGACCGGCTTACTGGACCGCGATCCGGATATTGTAGTTTCCGGAATCAATGCGGGGGCCAACCTGGGTGACGACGTCATTTATTCCGGAACGGTAGCTGCTGCCATGGAAGGCCGCTTCCTGGGCCTTCCGGCCATAGCAGTTTCCCTGGTATTCGAAGAGAAGCCGAGGTTTTACGATACTGCAGCACAGGCTGTAAGCCTGGTAGTGCAACGTTTGTTGAGCGATCCATTGCCGGCCGATACCATTCTGAATATTAATGTGCCTGACCGGCCCTGGAGTGAAATCAAGGGTTTCGAGGTAACCCGGCTGGGGCACAGGCATCGTGCCGATCCAACGGTCAAACAAGTGGACCCCAGGGGTGTTCCTATGTATTGGATCGGGCCCGCCGGCGCGGAGCAGGATGCCGGTCCAGGCACTGATTTTGATGCGGTAAAGCGTGGCTATGTTTCCATTACGCCCATTCATGTCGATTTGACCCGCTACCAGGCATTGGAGCAGGTTGCTGGCTGGGTGGCGGAAATCGACTGGCTGCAACCAGCCGGCTTCGACACTTGAAGCGAAGTGATCAGGCCTGGCGCGGATCAGCCGGCTCAGGCATGACTTCGCAGGCTACACGCGATCGCCTGGTGCAGCGCTTGCGCGACCACGGCATTCGCGACGAGCGGGTATTGCAGGCCGTGGCGACCATCCCTCGTCATGAGTTTGTTGATGAGGCACTGGCCAGCCGTGCCTATGAAGACACGGCTTTGCCCATAGGCCAAAGCCAGACCATTTCGCAACCCTGGATAGTGGCGCAAATGACTGAAGTGTTGCTGGATGGTGGTCAACCTGAAAAGATTCTGGAAATCGGCACAGGCTCAGGATACCAGGCTGCGGTGCTGGCCTGCCTGGTGCCGCAGGTTTTTACATTGGAACGAATTGAAGATTTGATGAAAACAGCGCGTCGGCGTTTTCATCAACTGCGACTGAACAACATCTACACACGCCATGCGGATGGCAACGAAGGCTGGCTCAGTCAGGCGCCTTTCGATGGCATCATTGTCACCGCAGGTGCCAGAGCTGTTCCGCAAAGCCTCCTGCAACAGTTGAAAACGGGTGGGCTGCTGGTGATACCCGTGGAAAGGAACGGACAGCAAAGACTGCTGTCGATCAGAAAACTTGAAGACAGCTTTGAGGAGAAGGATCTTGCTGCCGTTGTGTTCGTGCCACTGCTCAGTGGCCTGGCTTGAAAACAGAGTTCCATTCCGGCTGCCAGCCATTGGCATGCTGCTTAGTGACAGGCGGTATGCCGGTTCATGAGCGAGCTTACCCGTTCCGGATTTCGTCCCTGGCAAATGCTCTATGACAAAGTCTTGGGCTGGTCAGGGTATCCCCGTGCGCCAGCTATTCTCAGTGTGTTGAGCTTCACTGAGTCGAGTTTTTTCCCTGTGCCTCCGGATGTTATGTTGGCACCCATGTGCCTGGCCAAGCCTGCCAAAGCCTGGATTTATGCCACCGTTTGTACCCTCAGCTCCTTGGCAGGCGGGCTATTCGGATACGCACTGGGTCGTTGGGCATTTGCAAGTATAGAACCCTGGTTGATGAATTCGGTCTACGCGGGTTTGTTTAACCAAGCAGTAGAATCTTTTGGAACCTGGGGCTTTGCTTATATCCTGCTGGCAGGATTTACACCTATTCCCTACAAAGTCTTTACGCTGAGTGCCGGTGTGGTGGGCATGCCAGTTTTGACTTTTTTGACGGGGTCTTTGTTGGGACGTTCCGGAAGATTTTTCCTGGTTGCTGGCCTGATCCGCCTGCTGGCTGAGAGCGGAGCAGTCAAACTGCGCAGCTGGGTGGACTTCCTGGGCTGGTTGGTCTTGGCAGTATCGCTAATCGGGTTTATTGTCTGGAAATGGCTGTGAGACCTTTATTGAACAAAAAATCAGGCTGCAATCAACGGCATTTTTCACTACGTCTGAGCATGCTGATAATGCTGCTGTTGTTGGCGGCCTGTGCCGGGCCTGCTCCTGCGCCGGTTGAAGACAAAAGTGGCGGGGACGCTTACCAGGCCACCCCGGATGGATATTACCGGGTAAAGAAGGGCGACAGTCTGTACGCGATTGCATTCCGCTTTGGCCAGGACTGGCGGGAGATTGCCAGGTGGAATGAAATCACTGCACCCTATGTGATTTACCCTGAACAATTGTTGCGGGTGGGTACTATCGTCTCACCAGCAGGAGCTTCCTCCTCTGTCAGTGGCAGCAGTGTAAAAACGGCCGCAGCTCCACCTCCCGGCTCAGAGACCCGCAGCCTTCAGACTCCCCGGACCAGTAGCACCCAGGAATATGACCCGAACTCTGACACAGCAGGCCAATTATCTGCTGAGACAGCGGGCCTGGCAGCCACGGGAGTCACGCAAACCACGGCTGCTGGAACGCCCGTGCCTGGGACGGCGATGGAACCATCCGGCGGCAGCACAACTGATCAAGCCGCCGCCAGCAAAGGCAGCATACAACCGGCCGGCATCACCTACACAACTCCGGCAGGCGACCCAAATCGCTGGCTCTGGCCTACTGAAGGCCGCATCATCAGTCACTTTAAGGCCAACGATCCTACCCGTAAAGGCGTCGATATCGCTGGCCAGGCTGGCCAGAGAGTGATCGCTTCAGCTCCGGGACAAGTGGTTTACAGCGGCAGTGGTTTGATCGGATATGGCGAACTGATCATTATCAAGCACAGCGATCGCATGTTGAGCGCCTATGCGCATAACCGGAAACGACTGGTCAGTGAAGGCGAACAGGTGCTTGCAGGCAGCGCAATCGCTGAAATGGGCACCAATGACAGAAACCAGGCCATCCTGCATTTTGAAATACGGGTCAATGGCGTTCCTTCAGACCCAGTCAAATTTTTGCCGCAACGCTAGGGAAACGCTGCATTCTTCAGGGAACAACTTTCCCATGCTGCTGACAGAGAGAGGCTTATGTGCTACTTTCTCCAGTCCGTTCTGCAGCGCAGGGTTATGGCAATCGGCCTGATTGCCGCAGGTTTGTGAATCGACTGCAGTCTGCTATGCCACTTTCGCACCTCGAAGAGTGCTGGGAGGGGAGATGCAACCGACCCACAGGGGTCATACGGAAGGTTCCAGTAAACCCCAACGGCGCAAAGCCGGGGGAAAGCTTGTGCCTGATTCTGCCAATCAGGAGACAAATAATTTTCATTCCGGCAGCAAGTCCGGTAAAAATCGCCAGCATCATGCAGATGTCACTTACCTCTATCTCAACGAAATTGGGCGTTCCCGCTTACTGACCGCAGAAGAAGAGGTGAGCCTGGCACGGTCAAGCCAACAAGGCTGTGTTGCCAGCCGTCAGCGCATGATTGAAGCCAATTTGCGCCTGGTGGTGAAGGTGGCGCGGGCCTATAACAACCGTGGCCTGCCTCTGCTGGACCTGATCGAAGAAGGCAACCTTGGGCTGATTCGGGCAGTTGAGAAATTTGATCCCGAACGCGGCTGTCGCTTTTCTACATACGCTACCTGGTGGATACGGCAATCGGTAGAGCGGGCCATCATGAATCAATGCCGCACGGTGAGATTGCCTATACACATCATTCGCGAACTGACGACTCACTTGCGCGCTGCCCGGGAATTGCAACAGCAACTGAATCGCAAACCAAGGCCTGAAGAACTGGCGGCAACTCTCGAAATAGATACAGAGACTTTACTGGCATTCAGTGAACTGAATGAACCCATAACTTCTGCAGACGAGCCCATTGTTGCCGGTTCTGAGCGCATGATACTGGACTCACTGGTAGATGAACAAAACGCCAATCCCGAGGTGCAGTATTCTGATGGAGCTGCTGAACAACTGCTCAATCACTGGCTCGAACAACTGTCCGGGCAGCAGCGTGAAGTGGTTGAACTCCGTTTTGGCTTACATGGGCACGGTCGACGCACTCTCGAAGAGGTGGGCAGGCTGCTGGGAGTCACCCGTGAACGGGTGCGACAAATCCAGATGGCAGCTTTGGTGCGATTACGACAGATTTCAAAGCGCGAAGGCTACGCGGAAATACCCTTCATGGATTGATTCAGCTCAGCTTTGACGGCCAGCTTCAAATGGAAACAATGCAGCCACAACGCGCCGTGACTCAGCCACCAGCACGTTGAAAGTCCGGCAGGCCGCAGCACTACCCATCACCTCTATGCCAATCCCCCGACCATAAAACTCCATCAGAATGCTGGCGTCGGGAAAGTGTTGTCGACTGCCGGTGCCCAGCAACACCAGATCAGGATGCAGCTGGAATATCGGCTGCAGGAATTCGGCTTTAAATTCAGAAAAACTCTGTGGTGGCCAGTCGGTGATCAACTGATCAGCTGTCAGCAGCACGGATTGGCAATAATTCTGGCCTGCTATGCAGATACCTTGTGCGCTGATGGAGTGGACATAATGATGCTCCCCAGGAGCCTGAAAGCTGAGGTCCATCAGGCAGGTCTGGAGCTCTTCTCACCCGGCAAGGCAATCACGGGCTTGATGGGATTGCGACGGTAAAAACTGGCTACCTGACCAATCACCTGCACCTGCTCGGCTTTGCACAAATTGCCGATTTCGGCTATCCAGTGTTTGCGCAGGTCCCGTTCAACGCGCATCTTGATCTTGATCAGTTCATGATGTTTGAGGGCGCCTTCGATTTCTGCCAGTACCGTGTCACTCAAGCCCTTATCAGCTACCGTAACTACCGGCTGGATGGAGTGGGTCAAACCCCGCAGGTAACGTTTTTGTTGTGAACTTAAGGCCATGTTCGGTCCTGCTGTGGCAAACTGTGCCTGTGCGGTTGCGATCAGGCAAACTGGCGGCCGGTCCGGCATACCGGATCTGCCCTACAGCGTAGAATTTTATCATAAGGACAGGCTGGCTATGGAGCCTTTGCCCCATGTGCGCTTTAAGCAGGGTGACTTTACCGAAAACCAGGCCTTGCAGGAGCTGGAATCTGCGCTGGCCAGCCGCGGCCTTGATCTTGTATTGTCCAATATGGCCCCCAACATAAGTGGCATGGCGGTGATCGATCAGGCCAAGTCCGTGTACCTGCTGGAACTGGCTCTGGGATTTGCCGAAGAACATTTGAAACCGAATGGTGCCTTTGTGGTCAAGATGTTAGAGGGAGAAGGCTTTGATGCCTTCGTGCGCGAGACACGCAGCGGATTTGACAAGGTGCTGTTGCGTATTGTGACAGCTTTGCAGAGTTGCTCGGGCAGTTGAGGTAGAAGTCAGTCAGCAGGTATTCTGGAGAGTCTTCGAAGGCCGCCACCTGTTACACAGCTGTCGGTGAATGAGAGGTTTACACACCCCGCGAAAGCAGGGAATTGAGTTGTCGCAGAGGTATAAGCATTGAACGATCTGGCAAAGAATTTATTGACCTGGGCGATCATAGCGGTCGTGCTGGTATCCATTTTCAACCACTACGCAAGTGTGGGTAAAGAGCCGCAGAGTCTGGCTTATTCTGAATTCCTGGAAAATGTGCGCAATGGGTTGATCACCCAGGTGCACATTGAAAGCAGTCTGAGCGGCAACAGAGTTACGGGCAAAGGAACTGATGGCAGCGAATTCCGCACCTTTGGCCCACCTGACCCCAAACTGATCGACGAGTTGGTTGAGAACAAAGTCGAAATAACGGCCGAGCCACCCGCAGAGCGGTCGGTGCTGGTAGACCTGATACTGGGTGTAGCGCCCATTCTGTTGCTGATTGGTGTGTGGGTCTACTTCATGCGCCAGATGCAGGGTGGTGGTGCGGGCCGCGGTGCTATGTCTTTTGGCAAGAGCCGGGCCAAATTGCAGGGTGAAGATCAGGTCAAGATCACCTTCGCTGATGTTGCAGGCGTTGAGGAAGCCAAGGAAGAAGTGGTTGAACTGGTCGAATTCCTGCGCAATCCGGGTAAATTCCAGAAACTGGGCGGACATATTCCTCGTGGCGTCCTGATGGTCGGTTCGCCGGGAACCGGTAAGACGCTTCTGGCCAAAGCCATTGCTGGTGAAGCCAAGGTTCCATTCTTCTCCATTTCCGGTTCCGATTTTGTGGAAATGTTTGTCGGTGTGGGTGCCTCTCGTGTGCGCGATATGTTCGAGCAAGCCAAGAAGCACGCGCCTTGC
>JANOGQ010000515.1:0-4980 GCA_031406105.1 Lysobacterales bacterium
CAGTGGAGCGGCCAGCATTTAGCAATACCTGTTTTTCTGCCACCTAGTGGACTGTAACAGTCAAAGCGGTAGTAGCATCGCGAAGGAATGGTGGTGCCTGGTGCCGGTCTGGAGTGAGGTCGATAGCCAAAGCTATCGGCCGAATGAAGACCAAGCCAGGCGCCGCCAGGCCGAGCCAGGCACTACTGATTTGACTGTTACAGTCCACTAGGTAGTATCCCAGTTGATTAAATCATGATTTCGCCCTCACAGGTCCGGACCATCCGGGTTCAAAGCCCATGGGGCGACATTTGCGGCAACATTTGAGGCCTTCCATGAAAACCATCCTGCTCTGTGCGCTACTGCTGCTTCTCGTCCCCCTGCTGGCCGCTGCCGAGCCCGCCCGCGTGCTGTTGTTCGGCACTTTCCACTTCCAGGACGCGGGGCTGGACGTGGTGAAGCAAAAAGACATCGACGTGATGACCACCGGGTCACAGGCCTACCTGCAGGAACTCAGCGAGCGTCTGGCAGGATTTCGGCCGACAAAAGTGCTTTTGGAGTATGCAGCGGAAGAGGACGCGACGATCAACCAGCGTTACCGCGACTACCTGGCCGGCACCTTTGAGTTACCTGCCAATGAGATCTACCAGCTGGGCTTTCGCATCGCCAGGGCGGCCGGGCACACCAGGGTGTACTCCTTCGACAATCGTGATCTCGAGTGGCAAGCCGAGGCCATGTTTGAATACGCCAAGGCGCACGACTCTAGCGGGATGAACACCTTCAACGAGATCATCCAGAGCATCACCGAAGATGAGGCCCAGGCTCGCGCAAAGCTGTCGCTGGCCGAGCTGTTGCGCCGCGCCAACGATGCAGAACAGGAGCGCCGCAACATGGACCTCTACCTGGCCACCAACGCCATCGGTGCTGGCGATGGTTACGCGGGCGCCACAGCCAGCGCCAGCTGGTGGGCCCGCAACTTCCGCATGTACGCCAACATCCAGCAGCGCGCGGAACCGGGAGAGCGCATCATCGCCATCGGCGGCGCCGGCCACATGGCCATCCTCAAGCAGCTGCTGGCGATTGACGGGCGCCTGCAGAGCGAAGCGGTCGAGGGCTATTTCTGAGCCTGCAGCACCGGGATGCCACGTCGCCTTCTTTCTGCCCCTTTATGCGGCTACTTGCCTGCTATTCCCCGGCGCGGAAAGGATAGCTGGCAAACATTTCCGCGACACCTGAGTTGATGGCAGCATGCACTTCTTCACTGGTGCGGTTCTCATTCACACGGCCGACTGCAACCCCCTCCCAAACCATGCGTTTGGCCCTGGCATCAACCATATCGATGTTGACCGTACCTTCCGTATATTGGCTTACATGGGTGCTGGTGCCATAGCCATAGCCACTCCAGGGATCGTAAAAGCCACGGCGGTAGCCGTAGTAACCACCGTAGGTGGGATCGGTATGGGTGGTTACCTTGGTCTTGTCCTGCATAAGGGCCGAGACGTTCAACAACAGGTCCGGGTCGTCCGATAGCCTGTACCCTCGCTGTTGCATCTGCTGCGTGATCGAGTCGCGGAATACCTGGCCCAGGATGCTGGAGTAATTCGGGTTTTCGATGCCCATGGGTTTGAAGAAATTGAAGGTGCGATACTGGGAAAAATCAACTGACGGGTCGTAGTCGGCCTTGATCTGGGGGCCGGAGGAGCAGGCAGCCAGCAGCGCGCTGGCCAGCATAATCAGCAGGGTTCGGAGTGGGTTCATGGAAAACCTCTTGGGCAAACGTCAGTGAATGTTGGGATACGCTTATAGTTTACCGGACGCCGCATGTGAAAAATACTGCGATTAACAGCGCAGTCAAGGGGCAGGATCAGAAGACCAGTTCCAGCATTTTTCTGAGCAGTTGGTCCAGCGGTATCATGGTCAGCAGCAAAGGCAGGAATGCGCTGGTGAACGACGAGCTCGGCCCCGATGAGTAAAGGCAGCGCCACCAAAAACTTCACATGCAGGTCGGCATCCAGCAGGAACGGCACGGCCACGCCCTCACCCAGCAAGCGCCCGCCCAAAGCCGAAAGCACCAGCAAGGGTAACCAGACGAAAAGCGAAATGAATATGATGCGTCGGCGCTGCAGCATCAGGGCATCGTCAGTCAGGCGAGTCCTGCGAAGCAACTGGTACAGCGGCCCACCCAGTACCAGCGAGAAGTTGGTCGGGTTGTGCCCGGAACCGCCGTTGGCCTGCGCGGCAGACGAACCAGGCCGATCAGAACTCATGGGACTACTGCTTGGAGATCAGCAGGCTGACGGCAAACAAATCCAGAGACCGCTGCCAGGCCAATTTGGCTGCAGCTTCGTTGTAACGGGCTGCACTGGCATCGTTGTGGAAACCGTGCCCTGTGCCGGGGTACATGTGCAGGCTGTAGGCAATCTGGTGCTCGTCCAGCAAGCCGCGGAAGGAGTCGATGGTATCGTTGATTCGAGCGTCGTCACCCGCGTAATGCATCATCAACGGGGCCTTGACCTTTGCGGTTTGCTCGCCATCCAGCGGGCTGCCATAAAAACACACCGCCGCCTGGGTGAATTGCGGATAGACAGAGGCACAGAGCAAGGCAACGCCACCGCCATAACAGAAACCCACACTCCCCACTTTGCCCGTGCATTCTGGCCGTGCCGCCAGGTAAGGAACTCCAGCCAGTACATCGGCTGTGATGCGCTCGCGATCGGACCGGCCGAACAAATCCCGGGATGCTTCCTGATCTTCCAGCGCTCCACCGACGTAGCTCAAACCATCCGGCGCCAATGCTACATAACCCGCCAGGGCTGCCCGCCGCGCCACGTCTTCGATATGCGCGTTCAGCCCACGGTTTTCATGGATGACCAGCACACCAGGTAGCAGCCCGTTCTGGTTTGCTGGTCTCGCGAAATAGGCTTTGACGGGCCCAGCCACGCCAGGATACTCCACATAGCCAGTTTCAAGTCGTGCGTCGTCCGGCGCAACTTGCTGGGCAAAAACGTAATTGGGCTCCAGCAAAGGCAGCAGCACTGTTGCCGCTGCAGAACCTCCAGCGATTCCGACCAGCTTGCGCAGGAACTCGCGCCGCGGAATGTCGCCGTGGATGTATTCGTTGTAAAGCTCAATGGCGCGCTTGTCCATCACAGGAATTCCCTCAGCATTAAGCAGTGAATCTAAAGATACACCGAATAGCCCAGGAACTCGGGAATTCCAGAGTTCAGGATGGCCGCCAGCCGATCAGCGCCACGTAAACCAGGAAACCAGCCACGTAGGCAAGTGGCACGAACCAGCCTTGGCGGACCCAGGCGATCGCCGATCGGGCATGTGGAAACTGCGTGCACAGCGCGACGCCCGCAGAGGAGCCGAACCAGACCATCGATCCGCCAAAGCCCACCGCGTAGGCCAGCGCGGCCCAGTCGTACCCGCCCTGCTCCAGCGCCATCTTGGTCAGCGGGATATTGTCGAAAACCGCCGATAGGAAACCGAGGCCGAAGGTCGTCTGCCAGGTGGGGTTCGGCAGGCTTTCGACCGGCATCATCGAGGCGCAGAGCACCAGCGACAGCAGGAACAGACTGCCGAGTGCGGCGTTGGGAATCCGGCGCCAGTCCGGCGCGCGCCACGGGGCGGTGACCAGCAGCGCGACCCAGACCGCGGCGCCGACGAATGGAAAACTATCGGCCGCCTCCTTGAAGCCGTTGTTGACGACGACGTTGGTCGCTATGACAGCGGCCAGCATGATGCAGACGATGGCGAGACGCGGCCCATCCAGCCGCAACCCCGGCGACGGATCGCGGACGATCGGCGATGCACGCTGCTGGATCATCGCGGCTGGAACCGCTAACACTGCCAGCGCGACGATCGCAGGAATGAAGGCGCGGAGCACGTCCAGCGGCGAGACGCCCTCGATCCACATCATCGTGGTGGTGGTGTCACCGACCACGCTGCCAGCACCGCCGGCGTTCGAGGCTGCGACGATAGCGGCCAGATAGCCGATGTGCACGCGGCCCTGGAACACCGTTGCCGCGACCGTGCCGCCGATGATCGCGGCCGCGATGTTGTCGAGAAACGTAGACAGCACGAATACCAGCACCAGCAGCATTGCGCCGCCGCGCCAGTCGTCCGGCAAGATTGCCGGCAGCAAGCCCGGTACATGGCTTTTCTCGAAGTGGTCCGCAAGCAGAGCGAATCCGACCAGCAGGCCGAACAGGTTGGCGATGACCACCCACTCGTGCTCAAGGTGCTCAAGCAGGCCCGCGAGGCCGGGTATGCCGCTAAAGCCTGTGAAGACCAGCTTGTAGACGGTGATGACGGCAAGGCCGGTCAGTGCCACCTGCAGCGTGCGGTGATGGAAAAGCGCAACGCCGGCCAGCGTCAGCGCGAAGAGTATAAAAGCAAACGGGATGCCGACGATAGTTGGGCCATCGACGGTACTAACTAGATCAGCACCCATAGGCTGCGGTCTCCCAAAGTGGTATTCATGGCTTTCTCAGACATCCGTGGAGAACTCAGCCGTAGCCGTCATGGCAGATGATAACGCAAAAAAAAGGGCTTAATCACCTCCAGTTGACACTCAATCGTTTGGCCCCTGGCGTTTGACTTTATTACGAGCTAACAGCATCACTCTTCCCAGATAGCAAGGTAATCAATATAATTCCCCGCGTCTTCAAGGTGGGTTGTGCTGCTGGTCTCGGCTTCTTTCTTTTGTGCCGTATAAGTGCTGCCCCAATTGGTTCAACCAAGATGCTTTTTTTGCACCCCAGGAGTGGTCCGTTTATGGCCTCTGTACCCCATGTTTTTTGCTCTGCCCGCAGCTTAGCCACATTAGCCCTGATGTTTGCCGTGCTTTTCCCGTTCGACAGCAGCGCGGCAACACGTTGTATCAATGATGAGACCCAAGTCCAGTCGGTTATGGATGCGGCATTGGCATCGGCCGACGCCAGCGAGGACGTGCGTTTCAAAGAAGGCATATATAGTTTTGGAACTGGCGATTTTGGC
>JANOGQ010000521.1:0-2880 GCA_031406105.1 Lysobacterales bacterium
TGTCGCCCTGCCATGCAACCCACATCCGCAATCCTTCCTGAATGAATGGTTGACCTGTCTGAGTGTCAGCCGGGGTATTTTGCTGGCTGATGGCAAGGTGGAATGCCTGATGCGTACCAGAAACTGATGCATGCGGCAGGCTATGCACATACTCGGTGATGAGCCTTGCCTGTTCAGCCACCTGCTGGCGGAAATCCGCGACCAGCAGATCCAGGCAGACCCCATGCGCTTTCGTCGCAACCTTGAACGCATGGGTGAGATGTTCGCTTATGAACTGAGCCACCAGCTGGACTATATCGAACGCGAAATCAAAACTCCGCTGGGTCTGGCGCCGGTCATGGTGCTCAAAGATCAACCGGTGCTGGCTACCATCCTGCGTGCTGGTTTGCCGCTGCACCAGGGCCTGCTGAATTATTTTGACCGCGCCGATAATGCCTTTATATCTGCCTACCGCAAGCACGAAGGTTCTGGCGACAGCTTCGAAGTTGAAATCGAATACCTCTCCAGTCCCTCGCTGCAGGACCGCACCGTGGTGCTGTGCGATCCCATGCTGGCTACCGGCACCTCCATGGTGCTTGCTTACCAGGCGCTGCTGCAACGTGGCCAGCCACGCCATGTGCATGTGGTGTCGCTTATTGCCAGCACTCGCGGTGTTGAGTTTGTGCAACAGAAACTTCCGTCCAACACCACACTCTGGTTGGGCGCGATTGATCGTGAATTAACCCCACGGGCTTACATCGTGCCTGGACTGGGTGATGCAGGGGACCTGGCTTTTGGCATCAAGGAGTGAGCCTGGATTGATGGCTGGCATCGGCCCTGCAGCATGCGGGCACGCCTGCTTGTGGCTACTGCTGATCGTTGCAGTGGTCAGCCCTCTGTCGGCCCGGGCGCAATTTGATTTGCGGGCGCTTGAACGCCATCAGCTGGCCAATGGCCTGAGCCTGCTGCTGCTGGAAGATCACACCTTTCCCTCGGTCAGTGTGCAAATGTTGTATCGCGTGGGCGGACGTAATGAGCCAGTCGGGCAGTCCGGCATTGCCCATTTCCTCGAGCACATGGCTTTTCGCGCCAGTGAAAACTTTCCGGATACTGAAGTGGTCAGCCAGATTTATGCCGCAGGCGGCGAGTGGCATGGTTATACCTGGATTGACCAGACCACTTATTACTCCACGGTGCCCAGTGATCAGCTGGATACCTTATTGCGCATTGAAGCAGACCGGATGCAGCGGCTGTTGATTGAAGAGCGCTGGATAGAACCTGAGCAAGGTGCGGTGCTGGCGGAGATGCACGGCTATGAGAATGACCCGGCCTCGGTTTTGCATGATGCGGTGGTATTCCAGGCCTTCCTTGCGCATCCCTATCGCAATAATATGATCGGCTGGGAGCGCGATATCCTGGCTTTGAGCACAGCGGACGTACGCAATTTTTATGAACAGCATTATCGGCCAGCCAATGCGGTGCTGGTGGTAGTCGGTGATATTGATAAAGCCCGCACTCTGCAGCAGGTGCAGCAGATGTTTGGTGATTTTCCAGCTGCCGCAGCCACGCCATTGCCACATAGCCTGGAACCGCCACAGACTGGCGAACGGCGGATTGATTTGCTGGGTGCCGGCGACCACAGTTATTTCGAAATTGCCTATCCGGCACCGGCTGCCAGTGATGCTGATTTTGCTGCCATGCTGGTGTTGCAGCAATGGCTTGCCGGTGGTTCCGGGGTGAATTTCATGCAGGAATTTGGCAGCACAGCGGCGCGCCCTGGATCGGCCTTATACGGAAAGCTGGATGAGCTGGATACCTGGTATCCGCCTGCAGCGCAGCGCTACCTCTTCAGTTTTCGCGGCACCGCAGCTGCGGGTCAGTCTGATGAAGTGGCTGAGGGCATCATTGAGAACGCCTTGCTGGAAGTTCGTGAAGGGCGGCTGGATGAAGAACAATTCCGGCGAGCCAGGCAAGGCGTGCTGGAACAGCTGGTTTACGATTTGGCTACTCATGAGGAGCTAGCGCATCAGCTGGCTTATTTCCATGGCCTTGATGCGCTTGATGAATGGCTGGACTTACCCGCTATGGTGTCGCAAGTCAGCGCTACCGATCTGGCAGAGCTGGCGAAAAAACACTTCCAGCCCTGGCAACGGACCATAGGCTGGTATCGCGCGGGCGAGCGGTTGCCCCCCGGTTCATCCGAGAGTTTATCCGGCAATTTAATGGTGGCCGGCAGCAGCAGCGCCTTAACAACCACTACTGAAGTGACCTCCGGGCTGGCTGAAGCACCACCGTCGGATAAAGAACCTGCGCGCAAACAGCCGCTTGCTGACCAGCCGCGCACAGCAATATTACCGCCTGCGGAATTGATGGTGCTGGAAGCCGGCCTGCCCTTGCTGATACAGAAAAACCTGGCCGCAGCTGCAAGCCAAATCAGCCTGGTGCTGGATGGCAACCGCTGGCAGGGCAGCAGCTATCTGCAGACCAACAGCCCAGTCTGGGGTTCCAGCAGCCTCAGCAGTGCCAGCCTGCCCGAACAACTGGATACCACATTGGCGATATTGCTGGCCGAAATGGATGGGCTGCAAACCGATTCGTCCGATGCAGGCTACAGCAGCGATCCGGCCACACGCCTGGATGAATTGCTGGTGGATATGCTGGGTCTGAAAAGAGCTTCGCACAGCCCGCCAGGAATTCATGCTGTGGTGCTAACGGGGCAGATCAGGCCAGAGCAATTACAGCTGGCCAGGAAACGACTCGATGCGCTTTCTGCGCTGACCGGACTTGTGCGGGAGGAACCCGACGAAATGAAACTCATCGGTGGGGAGTCCACCGGCCGTCAACCCGCAGACCAGCGCGCAGGGACCCGGGACGGCCTCCACCCGCAGGCCGGCTTCAACG
>JANOGQ010000548.1:0-2016 GCA_031406105.1 Lysobacterales bacterium
CCTGCAAGAAGATCGGGCCGCCGGCGGGTTGGATCGTGAACCGCGTTTGGTTGGATGTTTCGTCGATGATGTAGAGTTGATTTCCGCTAAAGTTCTGCGACGTACCGATGAACCAGCTTTGGCTGGGTGAACGCATATAGAACCTTGCCCAGCTGTTCGTTCCGCCTGTGGTCTCTGCGACGACATGGCCTGCTGACGCTGACAGAGCACGGATCGGGCCGGCGGCGTCAAGACGAAAGAATGGGTCTGGGCGCTTTCCGATACCAACAGTACCGTCGTTGGCAATAGTCATTTTGTTTCCGCTTATGCCCTCACCGATGTAGAATTCGTCGTTGTTGAAAGACTGGGTCGTTCCCAGAAACCAGCTTCGGTTTGCGGAATTGAGAAGAAGCCTCGCCATGTTGTTTGTGCCAGAAGTTTCAACTGAAATTCTGGAATCTGAAGTCGAAAATGCTCGGATCGTGCCGTTTACGTCCAGGCTGTGAGTCGGCGATGCCGTTCGGATTCCAACATTACCGCCACCGGTGTTGATAAGAGTGTTGGCACCGTCGATGCTTAAATACAATGGCTGGGCAACTCCGGTCCCATAGTTATATCCGGTTACCTTCATGCCGCTTCCGGGTCCGCCCTGAAGTACAAGACTGTTTCCGGAAGCGGCATCGGTGATCCTCTGCTGGGCGTTGAGGCCAGTTCCACGAAGCTCGATGCCCGAACCTGGCGCAGCAGTGCCGATGCCGAGGGTGCCGCCCACGAAGCCGTCGCCGTCTATGTTGAAACTGGCATCCTGCAGGGTCGCGCCGTTGTTGATGAACGAGCCACCGACGTCGGTGGTCTTGACGTACTCGCTCGCGGCCACTCCGCCCAGTTTCTGTGCGTCCAGAGCCATGTCTGCGGTCTGCGCACTAAGTGTGCGAATCGAATACGGCGAAGAAGCGATCTGCTGGCGCGGATTGAGCACCGTGTAGCTCTCGCCGCCATTACGTCGCACGGCAATTTCGAGGAACCGGTCCGCCCCACTGAATACAGGCGCGCCGAAATCGAGGGCAACCGTGAAGATGCCATCACTGACCGCCACCGCGCCATTCTCGATGGTGCCACCGACCTGGCTACCGCTGGCGAGGGCATCGAACAAGCGGAAGCGCATCTGGTAGGTTGCCTGCGGCGTTCCTGAATCGGTCAGGTCGCCCTGGTAGGTGAAGATGGTCGTCTGCGCCACGACCACCGGTGACGTCATGAGTGTCAAAACGACGGAGATTAGTGTCATAACAACTTTCATTGCGGGCTCTCCAGATTGTCGCCGGCAAACCTATGCCGGCCATGTTTGCAAAGGGCCACTAGTCGCTTTCGAAGCTGTCCTTGAAAATGAGGGCTGAGACCGCGCTCCAGAATCCACCGGTTAGCTGATATTGCCCGCTGGTGAGCCCCTGCATGCTCGCATCCGCTTGTCCCACCGTGCCGGTCAGTGAGTAAGCGCCGCCGGCCGAAATGCCGCCGCCATTGTCAATCGTGCTCCTGGTGATGGTGTAATCACCCCCGGAGGGTTGTGCCAGGACGAGAGTGGAGAGCAGCGAGAGCAAGCCGACGATCAGGGGTATCTTGGTTCGCATGGCCAACTCCGCTTATCGAACATTGACTTGAGTATAGTTGAGATCGTCAAAAGTACCACTTTAGCCAAGTGACAGGGTTGGCTCGGCTCGATCGCCAGTGATGTCATCGTCGCAGTCCAAAACATCGGATTCAGAACATAGGGGCCATAGTCAAGTACCAGATTGGACTCTGCAGATGCTTTCCTGCCACGTTCTGTGATCAAATTGCACACTCAAATTTGCAAAGTAAACCCCATGGCAGAAAAGGACCTTTCGGAATACGCGCGCGTAGTCGTGATCGGCGGCGGTATTATGGGCTGCTCGGTAGCCTATCACCTGGCCGAAATGGGTTGCGATGTGGTGCTGCTGGAACGCGACCAGCTTACCTCGGGCACTACCTGGCATGCCGCAGGCCTGATGACCACCTTTG
>JANOGQ010000570.1:0-2879 GCA_031406105.1 Lysobacterales bacterium
AAGGTGAAGGTGGTGGCAATGCTGCCATCCTCATCCAGCCGATAGGACTCGACAGCATTGTGTGCTCCTTTCTCCACAAAGGTCGGAATATTGGCAATCACATACCAGTCGCCCATAAAGCGCTGCAGATCAACTTCGTCAACAGTCTCCAGCGGCGGCAATGTGGCCTGACAGCCGCCCAGCAGCG
Source organism: Lysobacterales bacterium (assembly GCA_031406105.1). Taxonomy (GTDB): domain Bacteria; phylum Pseudomonadota; class Gammaproteobacteria; order Xanthomonadales; family SZUA-36; genus JAWXBM01. The sequence continues at coordinate 188 of JANOGQ010000570.1, forward strand.
CAGATCCGGCCAGCACCACCAGCAGTGTGTTCATCTTTGTATTCATAGCCCTGCCGTGCCCCGCTGAAGTGTGGTGGGTGTCGACAGCAACTCATACCTGAGTGTGCGGCCATTGTCATAATTGCTCTCCAAGCCTAACCACGCACCCTGTTCGGAGTACCAAAGCTCGAGTTCGAGTTTTTTCGCAGTAAGTTGGTAGCGCCGAGCGACTATTTCCTGTCCCTGGACCCGCAGGCTGTCGGTGGCAGGCTCGGAAACCACTACCTCCAGATACTCGCCGTTTTGTGAATTGAGCAGCTGGCTGGCCTGCAGGAACTGCGGATCCCAGTAAGCAAAGCTCATCACACAGCCTGGCAGTACTGAACTGCCCTGCTTGCCTGTCAGCCTGAATCCATCGGAGCTTTTTTCGCCGGTCAGCGCATAGTCCTTGCCGTTCGCGTCAGTGCTGGAGTCGATGCGGGACAGACAACCGTCCTGCCAGACTTCCTGGTTACGGTGCTGGTAGTTGTACAAGGTGACAAACATCAGTTTGTACTCAAAGTCTGCCGCGCTGCTGAGCAACTGTTGCTCACCCTGTTGCTTCAGGCGGTATTCATGCACACCCACCGGCTTGTCATCCACGTAGACCTGGAAGCGCCATAGCTGATCTGGCTGCGCCGTGACTCCCATTACAGGGATGTCTGGCTGGGCAATTACCACAAGGTTGGCCAGCATTGCCAGCGATGATGTAAGGAAACTAAGCATGATCATTTACTCCCCGGCCAGACCAAACCACAGGATCGACTGTGGCGCTGGCTGTGCGCACTTCAAAACCATTCATGCGCTGCGCCAGAGCACTCAGGGCAGGCATCATAAGTGCCCAGCCTAAGGCTAAAGCGATCAGCGCTGGAACCGGTTGTTCCAGGTAAATGGCATTCAGCTTCTGCCCACCCAGGTAGCTGAGCGGTCCACCTACGGCGCCCATCAGGGCTGCCAGATAGATTCGACCTTTCAACCAGGCCATGGAAAGGTTGAGGGTGGATGCAAACAGCACCCATATGGCTACGATCCAGAATGGCGCCAGGCCAGGAACCCATTCGCCGTTGGGATAACTGACCCAGCCAGTAGCCAGCAGCAGGCTGTCAAACACGGTACCGATTGCAGCACAATATAACAGCAACTTAGCTTCAGTCCGGCGCCGTTTTGCGAGGGCCAGGTGCACGATGATGAGGAGGCCAGCCACCAGCAAACCCACCAGCGGCTGTCCACTAGCGGCCCACATCACGCACGCCAACCAGCCAATGTTAAATGCAAAGTAGTTGATCAGAGACAGTTTCATATCAGCCAATTCTCCTGTTTGAGGGAACCATCCTTACCTGCTTGCCAGACAATTTATGTCCCAGCCCACTGCTAATTTGGTTTTTCCAGCTACAGTGTTGATGCAGATTTCCAAGGCGCAAGCATGTACGCATGCTCGTGATGTGGATGTGAAAACTCTCAGCAAACGATGTGAAAAAGAGCTCTTGAACACGGCACTAAAGAAAATGGCGTGGTGGCACGATGGTATTGCCGATCAACAAACCACCCACCAGTGCGATGACCAGTATTGCGGCCAGTAAAACGGTTTCCTGCGGATTTGCGTTGGTATCCAGCAGTGCATGGGTGAAGGCCCGGTAGCCCAACGCTCCGGGCACCAGCAGGATGATGCCGGGTACACGCACCAGGCTGGCAGGTCTGCGCAGCCAGCGACCCAGCAGGTTACCCAGCAAAGCGACCACCAGCGCTGCCAGCAAGATGCCGAACTCAACCCCGCCCATGATCACGCCCGCGCGACTGACGGCATAGCCGGTGACAGCTGCAAACACCGCCAGGTAAATGTCGCGGTAGCGCACATTGAACAGCACGGCGAATGCCAGGCCGCAAAGCAGCAAGGCCGGCCACTGAAACCAATTCGGTGGCTGCGCCATGGCCCATTGCAAACTGCCGCTATCTGTCCAACCCAGCCAGCCAGCTATGACCTTACCCAGCAGCACACCCAGTGCGAGTTTCAGCAATACCACCAGGGCCCCGGCCAGTCGTGCTGAACCGGAAGCCAGGTGTTCAGTGGATAATTCGGTTACCGCGATGGTCAGCCCCAGGCCAGGCATGAGTACAATCAGGCCAGACATGATTACAATGGACGAATTGATTGCCGCAAAACCTGAGTTACAGGCATAGACAAACAGGCTGACAGCCAATGCAGCCAAGGCCTCCAGGCTGCCAGCTTTTTGCAGATGCGGTAGTGCCACCGGCAACAATCCCACCAGTGCACCCGCCACTAGGGCGATCAGGATACCCAGCCAGGAACTGGCCAGCAGGATGGCAAAAGCTGCACTCACCAATCCGCCGGACAGAATCTGCAGGCTTTGCGAATAAAGTGCCGGTGCGGCAGCCTGCTTCAGCTGCTGATTGGCTTCATGCAGGGTCAATCGTCCTTCGGTCAGGTCCTCGCCCAATTCATACAAGTCGGCTGTTAAGGCCAGATTGATGGCACCGGGGAGCAGGCGAACCAGTTGCATAGGCAAAGCTTGCTGTTCATCGTTATCATCGCGGGAACGCAGCGACAGGAAAATCGCCGTTGGGCTGGACCAGATATCACACTTGTACCCCATCCAGCCCGCGATGGCCTGGATCAGACCTTCGAGTTGGTGGGCCGGCACACCGGCCTGATGCA
>JANOGQ010000385.1:0-5671 GCA_031406105.1 Lysobacterales bacterium
CGAGAAGGCGAGTGACAGGTTCCAGGTATCGACGTCATCCGAGGTGCTGGCAAACCAGTTGCCGTTCGGATTATCCGCAGCCGCCAGGTTGTTGAACGAGCGGCTGGACTGCTTGGCATCGTATTTTTCATTGGTGTAGAAACCGGTGAAGGAAACGTGCTCAAGCGGGTACCAGCCGAAATCGACGGTGTAGGTTTCAATTTCTGCCTCCCTGAGCCCAAAGTAGCCATCGCCATAGTCATCCTTGAACCAGCTTGCAGCCAAACCGACATTGATTTCGGTAACCGGGAAGAAATCGCTGCGGAAACGGATTTCCTCGCGCTCGCGGTCGGTGAGGAAATACTTACGCAGCAAGGGGTGATTCTCCCACTCATCCTCCGCAATCACACCCGGAATGTGGGATTCAATCAGTGGGACATTGCCGATGTAGGCATCGACATCCCGGTCGGAGAGGCGATAGTCGAGGCTGAGCGCAGCAATTTCGGACGCGTTGATATTGATACCCGCATTCCAGGCAAACTCATCCGCGTCAGCCACTTCGGAGTATTCGCGACTGTAGTCCGATTGCTCAATACCGCCCTTGATACGCATGCGGCCACTGAGCCTGTAAGTTGCTGTGGCGTCGAGCGTTTCTTTCTCATAGCTGAAGGGCAGGTTGATACGCCCCTCCTCGTAAGGCCGCTGGTTCTGCGAGTCGGCAGCGATGTAAGGATAAACTGCGCGCGGAGTCTTGTTGTCACGTTCGTCGTATCGGTAATTCACGGCTAATCCCAGCCGCCGCAAAAACTGTGATGTCAGACGGATGTTGATCAGGGTGGTATCGATTTCTGCATCCGGCGAGTTGAGCGGAACCGGTGTATTCACGATCAGGTTCGGGTTGATGGTGTAGGGCAACAGTGCATCGTCCTGCTCCATCTGGCCCCAGGCCACATCGGCAGTCAGCCGCGTGGCGGAAGCGAAATTGATGCCACCGTAGGCCTTGAATTGCATGTAACTGTTGTCGGGTTCCAGTGCCAACTGACCCTGCGCATCCGGGAATTTCACACTGGGGGCCCAGCCATTGACGAGGCCGTAAGCGTTTTGCCAGACCAGCGCCGTTTCGTCGTTACTGAACCAGGACGAGAACGTTCCAAAACCGAACTGCGCCCTCGAACTGCCCCAGTTGAACATGGCCTCAACGTTATCGGTGGTGAAATCAACCGGCGCGGGCAATATCACCGAACGCGGGTTACCACCGGTGTTACCAAAGATGCTGCCAATGGTGCGCTCACCTTTCTTGGTTTCATGCCGGTAGTCGATATTGACGTTCCAGCCTTTGCCCAGTTCCCGGTCATAGTTCAGGTCCATCCATCTGCGCAGTGTGTCGATCTTCAGGCTGGCGAGGCTCTCGTTCAAGGTCAGGAATCCGCGCGTATTGTTGCTGCCGGGAGCTAATGCCCAACCCGGTGCCAGTGTCAGGTCGGCAGAGCCTACACCCCGATAGGGAGTTTGGCCGTCACTGAAACGATTGTTCGGGATTTCGCGGTAATCTGCGATAAAGGATTGTGTGCCCTGATCTTTAAAATCAAACAGGATACGGCGTGAGTCCAGCCCCAGGCGCCAGCCCTGCAAGCTCCATCTAACTGTCTCGCCACTGTCGTACTGCGGACGACGGTCGATGCGAAAATCGATCAGGGGCGAGAAACCCTCATCGGTGAGGCCGGTGTACTTTCCAAAGCGGTAACTGTCGTCATCGAGGAAGTAAAGGCCTATTGTGACTTCGTCCTCTATCACTGGCTGTTCATCTGCTTCGGCTTCCACGCCCTCCAGTGCGAAGGGGTCTTCTGCCTGCCCCCAGGCCACTATTGGCAGCGCAAAAACAGTCAGCGCCAGCAGTTTTCCCAGTTTACTTTGCATGGTTCTCATGATGATTCTCCCTTACCTATCCGGTTGACTTAGCGGGTTAACCGGATACCTGACGGATGATTGGTTCCGTGAACTTGCGAATGACAACTCAAGCATTGCTTGCCAAGGATGCGTTGGTCAGCACCAGCCGGTGGAATTCCTGTGCCACTGTAAACGCCGCTGGGGTGGAAGTTGGCAACGTGGCACTGCTGGCACATCCAGGGTTGGCGTGCGGTGAGCAGGTTTTCGTAATTCGAGCCATGTGGCACGTGGCAATTGCTGCAATCCTCACGTACCGGGGCGTGCTCCCACAGGAAAGGCCCACGCTTCTCGGCATGGCATTCGTAGCACTGCTCATTCAGTGTGGAGCGATTCAGCATGCCCGGAGTGGCGGTGCCATGCGGGTTGTGGCAGTCGGAGCAGGACAGCAAGCCGGTATGCGAGAAGGCGTTGCTCGAGGACTGCACCGGGTGGCGTGACTGGCGCAGAAACTGCGCCCGCTGCTGCTGGTGACAGTCAAAACAGACCTCAGGTTGGGTATCCAGTGCCAGCACCGGGTCGTCGGTTTTGTGAATGTCGTGGCAGTTCACGCAGGCCAGGCCTTCCTGGTCATGCACACTACCGGGCCAGTGAAAGCGCGTAGCATCTTCGTGGCAGGTCAGGCAAACCGCGTTCTGCTCTTCCGGCGGGGTGTTGCTGTCGAACTGCAAGTCCACCGGCGGCCGGCTGCCGTCCTCATTGCGCGTCAGGTGCGCCTTACTGGGGCCATGGCAGCTTTCACAATCATGCGCACCTTCGCCAAACGGCGAATTGGGATCACCCATCACAGCATGGGGCGTTGCCAGAATTTCATGTGCGGGCTTTTCATCATCCGGGCCATGACAACTGATGCAGGACTGGACCCCATCGTCGCTGTACTGGGCAGCATCGCTCATAGCGCTGTCGCTCTGCGCGGGCAGCGGATCAGCCAACATCACCATGAAACCAATCAAGGCAGCGCCGGTTGTCGCGGCCAAGAGATTAACCCGCCGGCGAGCCCTTGCTTTGTTATTTGCACTTCCGCTCATTACTTTCACCTGCTTATCGGGGATCCAATTTCAAATACGCCTGCTCATTGGCGTGTCGCATTCAACTCTGCTTCGCCCGCACCCAGCACGAATCGCATCGGAAAGGCGGTGTAGTGATGACGTCCGGAAGAGTGGTTTTCATGTAGCGCTATGGTGAGTGTGTAAACAACACCTTCAGCCAGGGTATGGCGCGTATTGCCCTCTGGCGCTAACGGCCGCACCATGTTTACCGTCCACTGCTGCCCATCGGCAGTTGCTGTTGCTGTCACGGCTGAGTCACTGTTCTGCTCACGTCCTTGCAGGAAATAGCCGTCGTGTGCGGCTTTCAGGCCGCCGCCGTCCAACACGGCCTGCCAGTACTCGAGGTATTGGCCCTGCGCCAATTGCTCGTCCAGTGCTGCTGCGGGTTTGATGTCGCTGCCACCGCCGGTGCGGGCCATCTTGTTACGTGAACCGGGCAGGTACTTGGTGAGGTTTGCCCCACTATCGTCAGGCATGCCCGGAAGATCGCTATGGCAAGAGGCCCAGCAACCAGCGATGGGAGCAACGCTGAGATCAGGCGTTCCCAGGCTGATGGTGAGGTGGGTTGCGGACTCTTCATCCCCCCAATTGGCCTCTGGAGGAGCAGTCCAGGACAGCGACAGGTAGACGTTTTGGTCGTCGTAGCTGGCATCCACCGTCATTTCAACGAATCCAGGCATGCCGGAAATCGGCGCGGGTTCCAGCTTTTTGCCGGATGCAATCAGATTGCCAATGGTTTTTTCTTCGCCGTCGTGGCAGTAGAGGCAGGTTTTACCCTCGCGCATTTGCTTGCCACCATCATGCGTGGCCGGCACCAGCAGCCACTCCCACGAGGATTGCCCAGGTTGAAACAAAACGACATCACGGGCATGGCTGCTTGCCGGGGCAAGCAGGCCGACCAGGGCTGCTGCCAGGACGCTGCTGGAAACTCTTAACAATTTCCGCTCCAGGTGCTGCTTCAGCACATCAAAAATCGAAATCCACTTCTTCTGCTTCCTTTTCAAGCATGGAATCTGGAAGTTTGTGGGCGATGCCTTTATGGCAATCAATACAGGTATCTCCGCGGGCGAACCCTGCCTCGTGTTCACGCCGTGAGCGCAAGGCCTGTTTCTCAAAATCCATATGGTCAACTTCGTGACAACCGCGACAGGGCGCGGAGTCGTTGGCTTCCATCTCGGCCCATACATGCCTGGCAAGTTCTTCGCGCTTGGCTTCGAATTTTTCCTTGGTATTTATGGTGCCCATCAAGTGTGACGGAACCTCGACAAAAGTCGCCCGAACTTTTTTCTGCATCATGCCGAAGAAGTCATGGGGCACGTGGCAGCTGTCGCAGCGCGGACGAACGCCGCTGCGGCTGCTGTAATGCGCCGATTGTTTGTATTCCTCGTAAACGAAGGCATTCATTTCGTGGCAGGAGGTGCAGAATTCTTCAGTGCCGGTTGCATGTACAAACTCCAGAAATCCCGCCCAGAACAGGATACCCACCACGAAGCCAATCGAGGCCAGCGTTCCGGCGCCCCAGCGCACACTGGGCCGCTTGAAGATCTGGATAAAGCGCCGAAAGATGCCGGGCTGGTTCACGGGAAATCCCTATTCTTCTTCTACATGTAGAACTTGCCACGAGCGAGCCGCTAAACTCGGTATTAAGATACCGGGCCGTGCGGTCGAGTTCGTCATTTGAAAAAGCAACCTTTAACCGAATGATCTTGTTATGAACAATATTCGGCGTCGAAACCAGGATCACAAGGATCCGGTTGTCGGAAAGATTGACAAATTCGATATGCTGCAGGCGGTCGTTTGCCAGCGAGGGCGAAACCACAATGCCTACGTTATTTGAAAGAGCTGAAAGCAACTGGGAAGTGCGTTCCATCAAGCGGTCCGGAGCGTCGTTTATATCAAGTTCACTCAAACCGAATTCCCCGCTAATGATGCGTAAGTCTTCGTTTGAGATACTAAGAACACCAAGCAAATTATCGACGTAGAATCGATAACCCGCATCTGTCGGGACCCGTCCGGCTGAAGTATGCGGCTGCTCAAGCAACCCCATGTCTTCAAGTTCGCCCATCACGTTGCGTATCGATGCCGAGCTCAAACCCGAAGCATTGGCAAATCTATCCGCAATTGTTTTGGAGCCTACCGGTTCACCCGAAATAAGGTGCTCGTTTATAATAGCTGACAGGATGATCTGCCCGCGGGAATCGGGAAAACCGAAGTCTTTCTCGATCTTTAGGTTTGTGTCGCGAACTGGCATCCTTTCCGGTGAGTTTGATGCACACCGCCACTTAACGGTATGCTTTCGCTATTAAAACGAATACCATTTTAAGTGTAAAGCTGTCAAGAAATATGTTATACGATGACAAACAATATTGAAACAGGTAAGTTGTTGGAGATCAAGAGATTTTACGAGGAAGCGTTCAAGTTTTACAAGAATACACGTGAGATACGCTGGATAGAGGTCCAGTTCTATCCTTACGTCGGTTTAAATCACACAATTCGGCTTCGCGACGGGATTATCTTCGTGCGCATCAGCGATATGTGCCGCGATATGCCGCCGTACGGGCAAAAGGCGCTTGCCTATATCCTCGTCGCAAAACTATTGCGAAAACCGGTGTCGATTAAAGCCCGCGACATATATTCAAGATTGACGGAGGTTCCCGAGATCCTCGAGAAAGCAAGCGCGAGCCGCCGGACCCGCGGGC
>JANOGQ010000634.1:0-2030 GCA_031406105.1 Lysobacterales bacterium
GAAAGGCCGCTTGCTGCTGCTCGAAGGGCCATCCAATGCCGAAGAATTCGAAGACGCAGTTGCACTGGGTGCAGAAATGGTCGTGCATCACGAAAGCCAGTTGCAGTTGCTCACTCAACGTAACTGTGAGGCACCTGCAGCACTCTGGTTGAAGATTGACAGTGGCATGCATCGGCTGGGATTTCCGCCAGGGAAGGCCGTCGAGGTTTATAGAAAGCTGCGGCTGCTCGCCGGCAATCACCCCATCATTCTGATGTCGCATTTTGCCTGTGCGGACGACCGGTCCAGTTTAATGACTGAACGCCAAATTCAAGTGTTTGGTGCTGCGGTAGCGGAACTGACCGGGCCGGTTTCACTGGCCAATTCAGCCGCCATTCTGAATTATCCGCACACCCATCGGGATTACGTCAGACCCGGCATCATGTTGTATGGTGTCTCGCCCTGTGCTGACCGAACGGCGGCTGAAATTGGCCTGCAAGCTGCCATGACTTTAACTTGCGAGCTGATCGCCATTAATCGGGTAAACAGAGGTGAATCGATTGGATATAGTGCAGCTTATATCTGCCCGCAAGACATGCGGATTGGTGTTGCCGCCATCGGTTATGGTGATGGTTATCCGCGACATGCGCAAAACGGTACGCCGGTGTTGGTTAATGGTCGGCGTTCTTCGCTGGTCGGGCGTGTTTCCATGGACATGATCACCGTGGATCTGGGGCCGGTGGCAGACGCCCGTATCGGAGACGTTGTCACCCTTTGGGGCAAGGATTTGCCACTGGAAGAAGTGGCTCAATGGGCCAATGCCATTCCTTACGAGTTGATATGTGGTGTAACCGCCAGAGTCCGGCCTGTGGTGGTTCAGGCACCGTGATTGCACATCTCAACCTGATGAAGCCTGCTGTTCGTCGTCGCTGCCCGATCCGTCGGTCAGTTCATACTTGCGCAAGTAACCCCGTAACTGGTGATAGGTCATTCCCAGGTATTCTGCGGTTTTCTTCTGGTTGAAGCGTGATTTTTCCAGCGCATCCTGCAACAAGGTGGTTTCCATTTGCTGCACATGCTCCTTGAAATCATAAGCTTCAACTGGCAGCAAAGGCTTTAATGTTGCTGCAGTGTGAACTGGTGACACAAGCGGCCGCCAAGGCGAATTGAAGGGGTCAAAATCGATGTTCTCAATCGCTTTTGGTTCACCTGACGAGCTGTAAATTGCGCGTTCAACCACATTTTTCAGTTCGCGAATGTTTCCTGGCCACGGGTAATCAGACAACTGATTTTTTGCCCGGTTGCTAAAACCAGAAAATACCGACATACCCAGTTCGCCACACATTCTTACTGCGAAGTGTTCGGCCATTGGCAATATGTCTTCCTGACGATCCCGCAAGGGTGGCAGAGTTATGACATCGAATGCCAGCCGATCGAGCAGATCAGCCCGGAATTTACCACTCTCAGTCAGTGCCGGCAGATCTTCGTTGGTTGCGCCAATGATTCGCACATCAGTGCGTATGGTTTCCGATCCACCCACACGCTCCAATTCACCATACTCAATGACCCTGAGCACTTTTTCCTGCACCAGAGCGGACGTGTTTGCCAGCTCATCCAGAAAAATACTGCCCTGGTTGGCCATCTCAAATCGTCCCAGGCGGCGTTTTACGGCACCGGTAAAAGAACCGGCTTCATGGCCAAACAGTTCGCTTTCCAGCAGCGAATCAGCCAATGCGGCACAGTTGAGTTTGACATAGGGCTTGTCCCAACGAGGCGACAGGTAATGGATGCGGGCAGCAATCAGTTCTTTGCCCGTTCCACGTTCGCCAATCACCAGCACCGGCCGATTCAGTTGTGCAACTTTGGAGACACGTTCGAGTATCTCCTGAAAAGCCGGGGATTCGCCGATCAGTTGCTGATCTTCCACTCTGTTCATATTCAGTGTATCCGCAGGTTAGGTCCGGGCTATAAAACTTCAGACATTGTAAGAAAAACTCCCGCCCTGCGTCTTGGGCTGGAGGTCATGGTCGCAATCTGTTAAAAGTCAGGGC
>JANOGQ010000642.1:0-5667 GCA_031406105.1 Lysobacterales bacterium
CCATTTTCGATGATTGCAAATCATTGAAAATGAAGCAAAACAAAAATGACATTTTTTGTTTTGCGTGCTCTGATGCTTCAGGGACGAATTAATCAGAGCTTCCCTAAGTCAGTGATTGGCTTGAGTTCAAAAGTCACGAAAGCGGAATTTGGGTAAATCGAAACAAACTGCGTATTGAAACGGCATTACCGGCTGCCCTCAGGCCAGCGGGTCTGCACAATCCGGAAGCGGTCGCAGACAAAGGCCAGATCCGTCAGGCAGGCGTTACCCGCCGGGTTCAGGCCCGTTACGTGCAAGTCGCTGTAGGCCGCCGCATAGTTGAGCGGCATCGGGCCTGTGAGATTGAAAGTTGTTGAAGCACCCGCGGCCACAAAGGCTCGCTCCGCCGAGTCCATGAAAGCCTTATCGGCCGAATAGACATGCGTAGCAATCGCGCCGCACTGCAAAGCCGCCGACGCAGCGCTTGCCAGCGCAGCCTCTGCAGAGTCGTGGCTGATGATAAATGAGGCCGGGCCGAAGTGTTCTTGCAGCAACATCTCGTGATCCGGTTTGACTGCCTCGATGATTAGAGGAGTGGCCGTGCGGGCGTTGGGAAATTCCGGATGTTCGTAGGGAGAAGATGCACGCAGGACTCTGCCCACTTTGGAGGCGTTCTGCTGCAGATTGTCCAGCAATTGCAGCGTGGCATCGGACTGCAAGGCGCCGCAGATGGTAGCCGCCTTGTCCGGATTGGAGGCACGATCCTCGACCCGTGCGACGATGCGTTCCGCCAGTTCCGCAGCAGTGATATGCCCCTGGTCACTGTCGATGCCATTGCGGGGAATGTGGATGTTCTGCGGCGAAGTGCACATCTGTGCTGAAAAAAGGCACAGGCTGTGCGCGATGGAATCAATCATGCCGTCCAGATCGGAAGTGGACTCAATCACCACTGAGTTTACGCCGGAAGTTTCGGTGTAAACCCGCTTGTTGAGCACATTCTGTTCCAGCCAGGAACCAAACCGCTGGCTGCCGGTGAAATCCACAATGCCCACATCCGCGCGTTGCAAAAATTGCCCGGCGATCGGCGCATCGCGCGTGTCCGCCGCCAGGGTGATCAGGTTCGGATCGATGTTCTGCTTCATCAGCACAGCCCGCAGCGCGCGCACGCTGATGGCCATCGGCAGGATGCCGCCCGGATGAGGCTTGAGGACCACAGGATTACCCGTAATCAGGTTGGCCATGATCGCCGGATAGGCATTCCAGGCCGGAAAACTGGCGCAGCAGATGACCAGTGCAATACCACGTGGAATGAAGTGGTAACTCTTTTCTAAAGACACGGTCTGGGGGCCAAAGGGCTTCTGCCAAAGCGCAGTAGCGGGCAGGTCGATCATGGCCTTGTGTGCATAGACCAGTGCCTCCAGACCGCGGTCCAGCGCGTTGGCACCGCTGCCAACAAAGCCCATCATGAAAGACTGCCCGGCGGTGTGCATGGTAGCGTGCGAGTTCTCAAACAGCTGCGCTTCCAGCGCCCGCAACATTTCCACGCCAATCAGGGCACGTTGTTCCGGGTCAACGCCCTGCCACTGTCGCATGGCCTTGAGAGCCGACTGGCAGATGACATCCACCTCCACAGCGGGGTAATCAATGCCCAGCGCCTGTCGTGTGTAAGGCGAGACTTCTTCGCCCAGTCGGCCGATTTCGCCGGGCTGGTTCAGCGGAAAGGATTTTCCCAGTTGGCATTCAAAAGCCTGCAGGCCCAATACAGGCGCCTGTTCGCCATGCAGTCGAGTGCTTGGCGACTCGAAGAAGGCCGACCAGTGCTGGCGGGTACGGCAGGCTTGCGCCGCGTGTTGCAGGGTTTCCGCATGAGATAACATAGTTTTACTCCGAATCAGTATGGATGGGCTTCACGGGCTGCCAAACCAGAACGTGGCGGCGCTGCTGCAGGCCCAGGGTCTCGATGCCGGTGAGGGTAAGCGTGTTCCCGGCAAAACTCATCTGGCGCACCTGCCGGGTGCCGACCATGTTGGGATTGAGGCCGAACTCGACGCTGTGAATGACGCTATCGCCCTCAATATGCCAACGCCCCGCATAGTGAAAATACGAGCGGTAGCAAGCGGCCAGCAGTTCCGGCGCCATGCGCCTGGGGCTGATTCCTTGCGCAAGCCCGGTGCGCTCTGATCGGCAGACCACCGCGCTCATGCAGCCATCTGCGGTGTATTGCAGCAGGCCATGGGGATCAGAGCCGAAGGGCTCTGTGAATGAGCCGTCTTCAGCACTGAAGATCTGCCAGCTGACCAGGTTTCTGGCACCGACCAGGCGGCTATGCGCAGAAGATTCCCCGTTCATGCTGCGCTGTCCCTGGCAGTACTGTCTCGCCGTTGCAGTTTTACCTTATGTGCGGTGACGTGCTGATGGCAATGGTTGCAGCGCACTTCACCGATCAGGCGCTCACCGCAGGCCGTGTGGGTCATCATCATGGGAGGTCCTGAGCCATCGCTGCACCATTTGTCGCCCCATTGCAGCAGAGCTACAAAGAAGGGAAACAGCGCGAGGCCTTTTTTTGACAGGTGATAATCAAACCGCAATGGCCGCTCGGAATAGGGCACCGCCAGGAAAATGCCTTCGGTGATGAGAAACCTGAGGCGATCGGTCAGTACATTAGTGGCAATCGGCAGTTCGGCATGAAAGCCGTCAAAACGCTTGATGCCGTGATAGGCCAGGGCAATCAGGTTGGCCGTCCAGCGATCACCGATCAGATGAATCAGGTTTTTGTAAACGGCCCTTTGGGTGGTCACTTCCTTGATCGATTTGGACGAGCGGCGACGCACTTTTTTCCGGCGCAAGTCGCGTCGCGCCCCCGGCCCGTCGATGAATTTCACCTCTGATGCCAGTACCTCTTTGTTACAGTGGCTGCAGGACATTTGCGGATGAAATACCTGGCCACAATCCTGGTGGACCAGATCGATAGCGTCCATTTCCGGTTCTTTGAAAAACTGCCGCTCCCAATTAAGCGAAGTTAATGCCACGTCGTACAGATCGACGGATTTGTGCGTCATGTGATAAGACGGCCGCTGAGAATTTCCCTCTACAAAACGTCGCTGCAGGCAATCCACTGATTCCAGCCATTTCAGGCGATCGGACAGCACTCCACGCGAAATACCTGTGGCCGCAAGCAACTCTCCAAAGCTATGCATGCCCCATAAAACATCACCAATAATCAGCAACGACCAGCGATCGCCAATCTCGTCCAGGGCCCGATTGATAGAACTGGCACGGGTTTCCATGACAGACGCTGGTTTGTGGTGCTTGTCCCCGGCCGGATCTTTTTCTTCTTCCATTCGCCAAAGATAGCAAAAAAATCAGTTTTCTTCTTTCATAAAAAGACTTGAACCCATTTGAGTGCATCGTTAATCTTGCTCATAACACTTGTATAACTGAACTTGCATCCGGACTTGGCCCTGAAAGTCGGCAGAAATCAGGTCAGAAATTCTGCCAGGACTATTGCCGAAGCCTGTGATGGCCAAGCCGAAAATTCACCGCATTCACCGGAATCATGAGCAGCAAACTGAAAACCAGCTCCAGACGACGTATCGAGGCCATGACCGCCCAGGGGCTTTGGGGTAAGCAAACTGTGCATGGTTTGCTGGCCGACCGCAGCGCCGAGTTTCCCGACTTGCTGGCAGCGGCCGATCCGCCCAATCGTGAATCGCTGGTCGCTGGCAAGCCGCTGCGGCTGAGCTTCAGTGAGCTGGATTGCGCTTCCGATAACCTGGCCGCTGATTTGCTGCAACGCGGTATCGCCAGCGGCGATGCATTGTTGGTGCAGTTACCCAATATCTGTGAACTGGTTGTTACCTATTACGCCTGCAGCAAGATCGGTGCCGTGATCTCGCCTTTGCCGGTGCAGTATGGCGCGCATGAAATTGCCCTGGCTGCGCGGCAATTGAAGCCCAAGGCCATGATCACCTTGCGGGCTTTCAAAGAAACGCCGATGGCGGCCACTGCCCGATCGACATTGGATGATGCAACAGAGATCTGGACTTTTGACGGTGGTGAGCAGCCACTGGAAATTACCACCACGATCGATTCTGAACGCACTGCACGGTTGCAGCATTACCTGCAGCAACACAGCCCCAGCGCCAATCAGATTTTTACCGTTAGCTGGACTTCCGGCACCACCGGAACACCCAAAGGTGTTCCGCGCTCGCACAATATGTGGATTGCCACCGGCAGAGCCAGTGCGGAAGCCGGCCAGTACCGGCCGGGTGATCGCCTGCTCAACCCTTTCCCGCTGGTGAACATGGCGGCTCTGGGCGGCTTCTTCATTCCGAGTGTGCTCAAGGGCTGCTCGCTGGTGCTGCATCATCCTTTTGATCCGCCCGTTTTTTTGGGTCAGCTACAGAACGAGCGCATCACCTTCACCATCGTGCCACCGGCCATGCTCAACCAGCTGGCCAAATCGGCAGAGACCTGGAACCGATTCGATTTTTCCGAATTGCGCAGGATTGGTTCGGGTTCTGCACCGCTATCGCCCTGGATGATCGACGTGTTCGATAAGCAGTACGGCAAGGCCATCGTGAATTTCTACGGCTCCAACGAGGGCATCAGCCTGTACTCAACGCCGGAATCCTCGCCCGATCCGGAAGTGCGGGCAACCATGTTTCCACGGCTGGGTTGTGCCGATATGCCCTGGACCGGTGTGGCGCATGAATTGGTGCGCAATCGTGTGGTGCGCGTGGGCAGCGAGGAAGAAATCACCGAACCTGGCATACCCGGAGAACTGCTGTTCGCCGGCCCCACCGTGTTTGATGGCTACCTGGGAATGGACAGTGGCGAGGTGTTTACCAGCGATGGCTGGTTCCGCACGGGTGATCTGGTAGAAATCTGTGGTGATCCGCCCAATTACTATCGCATCGTCGGGCGCTGCAAGGACATCATCAATCGCGGTGGCATGAAAATTTCTCCGACGGAGATTGACATACTGCTGGAAGGACATCCGTCGATCGCAGAAGCTGCAGTCTGTGCTTATCCCGATGATGACCTGGGTGAACGTGTTTGTGCTTGTGTGGTAGCGGTTGCAGGTGGCGAGCCCCCCACGCTTGATTCCATCAATCAATATTTACTGAAGCAGGGCCTGGCGAAATTCAAATTGCCGGAACGCCTGCTGATCCTGCAGCAACTGCCCCGCAATCCGCTGGGCAAGGTGCAGCGACATGAATTGCAGCAGAAGGTGAGCAACGATGGCCGATAATTATGTTTATGTATTGGGCGGCGCCCAGACCGATTTCGCCCGCAACTGGGCGCGTGAAGGCAAGGGTATCTACGACATGTTCGCCGAAGCCCTGGAAGGCGCGGTGGCCAGTGCCGGCATCGCGCCCGAGCAGATACAGTCTGGCCACGTCGGTAACTTCGTCGGCGATATGTTTGCCCACCAGGGCCTCCTGGGTGGCTTTTTCGGCCACGTATTTCCCGAGCTGAATGGCATTCCCACGGCACGCCATGAAGCGGCCTGTGCTTCGGGCTCGGTGGCCATCCTCTCGGCCATGAACGAAATTCTGGCGGGTCATATCGATGTCTCAGCCGTGGTGGGGTTGGAACTGATGCGCAATGTGCCGGGAGCTACCGGTGCTGATTACCTTGGGGCTGCTACCTGGTATGGCGTTGAGGCCGCTGATTGCCAGTTTC
>JANOGQ010000056.1:0-5460 GCA_031406105.1 Lysobacterales bacterium
CGAGTCCGTCCGCCAGGCCGAAACCTTGCTGGTACAACAATCACGTGTCAGCACCGACCTGCAGGAAGGCCTGATGCAAACACGCATGACGCCTTTTGGCAGTGCCGCACCGCGCTTGCGCAGGGTGGTACGTGCCGCAGCTGCCGAAACCGGCAAGCGCGCCCGGCTGCAATTGCGCATGGCCGGCAGCAGCGATCAACTGGATCGCAATGTACTGGAGCGCATTACAGCACCGCTGGAGCACATGTTGCGTAATGCGGTAGTGCATGGCATTGAATCACCAAAAGAAAGGCTCAAAGCCGGCAAGCCGGAAGAAGGCGAAATCATTGTTACGGTGGAAGCCGAAGCCACCGAATTCGTATTGCGCGTGGAAGATGATGGCAATGGCGTAAACCTTAACGCCGTGCGCAAACGCGCCATCGAACGCGGCCTGATGAAGAAGAATGACGAGCTCAGTGACAAGGCGCTGACCGGATTCATCATGGAAAGCGGCTTTTCCACAGCAACCACTGTGACCGGACTGGCCGGCCGCGGCGTGGGCATGGATGTGGTGAACAGTGAAATCAAGCAGATCGGCGGCTCGATGGATATCGACAGCCACAGCGGCCAGGGCACCTGCTTCACTATACGCATTCCGTTCAGCCTGGCTGTGATGCAAGCCATTGGTGTAAGCGTGGCCGGGCAGCAATACTTTGTGCCGCTGAACAGCGTCAGCGGCGTGGCGCGCATCATGCCCGCTGAATACCTCAAGTTGTGCAAACTGGAAACACCGGAATATGAATTCGCCGGCGAAAAGTACCCGGTGCTGGAACTGGAACCCTTGTTGGGCACCGAGTCAGCACCACAACAGTCCGGCAACATCTCCTTGCTGATGATTCGGGCCGGTGACCACAAGGCCGCTTTCCGCGTGTCTGAGTTGCAGGGTCATCAGGAAGTCGTGATGAAGCCGGTAGGGCCGCAGATCAGCAGCATTCCCGGAATATTGGGAGCCACCATCAGCGCCGATGGCCGCGTGGTGTTGATACTCGACATTGGTCCGCTGATCCGCCGTGGCCTGGCCCAGGCGACTGCGCCAGTGGCAGTGGTAGTTGCCAAACCAGCAGTAAAAGTACGTGCGCCGCTGGTGATGGTAGTGGATGACTCCATCACCATGCGCAAAGTGACCTCGCGCGTACTGGAGAATCACGCCGTTGAAGTGATGACCGCCCAGGATGGCCTTGATGCCATTGAGAACCTGCACGACCGGATACCCGATCTGATGTTGCTGGATATCGAAATGCCGCGCATGGATGGCTATGAACTGGCTGAGCATGTACGTGCAGATCCGCGCCTGCGTCATGTGCCGATTGTGATGATCACTTCGCGGGCCGGTCAGAAGCACCGCAAGCGGGCACGCGATGCCGGCGCCAACGACTACATGACCAAGCCTTACCAGGAAGCTGAGCTGGTTGCCAAGGTTAGCGAGATGCTGAATATCGATCTGAAGCAAAAAAGGGCTGAATAAGCATGGCGACAACAACTACTGCCAAACGCGGTGGCATCAACGGAACCGCAAAGACCAGCCGTGAACCCAGCCGCAGTGAAGCTTATGCAGCCAGCAAGGGGCTGAACGAAACTGGTGGCAAAATTCCATCAGTACATTGCATGCTGGCACCGCTGGAACATGCTGCCCTGCTGTTGCCCACCCAGGTTGTGGTTGAAGTAGTGGAATATCAGCAACCCGCACCCATTACCGCTACACCGGAATGGTTTTTAGGCCAGATTGACTGGGAAAACCGGCAAATACCGGTTTTCAGTTATTCGGCATTGATCCAGGGAACCGCCCCTGCACCCGTTGCCCATCGTAACCGCATCATGGTGGTGAAATCACTCACTGCATCGGCGCGGGTGTCTTACCTGGGTTTCCTGGTCAGTGACATTCCCAGGCTTATAACCCTACTGCCAGATCAGCTGACCAATACCGGTGATGAAAACAAATCCCTGGGGGTGTTTTGTCACGTGATGGTGGACGGCCAGCCAGCGGTGATTCCGGACCTCGAGCGCCTGACCCACCTGGTAACGCATGTCGCTTATGGCGCCTTGCCGATTACCCACATCGACAATTAGTGACCTGTAACCTCTAACATTCTGTAGGACTTAACCGAAGTCCCCCGCCCTGCTCTGCAGAATCGCCAGGGCTGCCGGGCCAGCGGTCTCGGTGCGCAAAATCCGTGGCCCCAAACTGACCGCCTGCACACCACTGCGGTGCAGCAGTTCCATTTCCTGTTCTTCAAATCCACCTTCCGGACCAACCAACAGCTCCATCGCAGCGGACAATTCGGTTTGTGCCAGCGACATCGCTTCACCCGGCGCCAGCACCAGGCGCTGGCCCCCTGTCGCTGAGCCCGCCCAGGCTATGAGGTCCATGGGCAGACGGAGTTCCGGCAAGCGCGCCCGGCCACATTGCTCACACGCCGAGATCAGTACTTTCTGCCAATGGCCCATGCGCGCTTCTACTTTCTCGGCCTTCAGACGCACTTCGGTGCGCACTGATTCAACCGGCTGGATCACCGTCACACCCAGCTCCGTGGCTTTTTGCAGGGCGTAATCCATGCGTTCGCCGCGCGCCAGCGATTGCACCAGGGTGGTATGCAGTGGAGATTCAGCGATGGCGGGCAGACGGGCTGAAATGCTGGCCAGAATGCCACCTTTGTTAGCCCTCACCACCGCTGCAGCGTAGTCATAGCCATCACCGTTGAATAAAACCAGCGGCTGGCCGGCTACCACGCGCAGTACCCTGGCCAGGTAATGCGATATGGCCGGATCCAGCATCACTTGGTGTTCGGGAGCCAGCTTTTCGAAGGAGTGCACGCGATGAATCCGCATCTGGCTTGGCCTCCTCAGGCATTAACCTCAGGCATTAAAACTACAGGGTTTGATATCATGCTCTGCACCACCGCCTGAACACGGCCGCCTCATCGGGCGAAAACTACAGAGCCGGGCTTCATTGTAAACGCCAGAACCCTGCGGTGGGAATGCGTAACTGGCCCAAAATAGAGCGCTGAAACCCGGCGCTGAAACCCGCTATCGAAGCCCAGTCAGGAAATAGCTCATACCATGACACCAGACATTGAGGAATTTCTGCCCGCTGCATTGCAGGCCGCAGAGGCTTCAGCAGAGCTGATCCGCAACTATTACCACGGCGACTTCGCCGTGGAGATCAAGGCCGATCAAACACCTGTAACCGTGGCCGATCGCGAAGCGGAAGCCCTGATCCGAAAAATTCTGCTGGGAGCTTTTCCCCATCATGGCTTTTACGGCGAAGAGTCTGGCACCAGCCGGGGTGACGCAGATTACCTGTGGCTGGTTGATCCCATCGATGGCACCAAGAGCTTTGTCGCGGGCTACGGCATGTTCTCCACCCAGATTGCGCTGATGCATTATGGTGAGCTGGTGCTGGGAGTCTCCTCGGCCCCGGCACATGAGGAACTGGCCTGGGCCACGCGCGGTGGCGTGGCCATGGTCAACGGCAAAGTCGCCCGGCTGAGGGAGGTTACTGAAATCAACAAAGCAGCCATATCTACCGGCAATATCCAGAGCCTTGCTGCTTCAACACGCTGGCAGGCGCTGGGCGATATTCTCGCGCGAGCCAATCGAACCCGCGGCTATGGCGATTATTATCACTATCATCGGCTGGCAGCGGGCCAGCTCGACGCAGTCATCGAATCGGATGTCAACATACTCGACATCGCTGCACTGGTAGTGATTGTCGAAGCCGCTGGCGGAGTTTTCACGGACTTGCAAGGTCAGTCCGTTGACTTGCAAACCCGCTCCGTGTTGGCTGCCGGCCCAGCAATGCACGCCGAGCTTCTGGCGCGACTCAACAGTGGAGTGAATGCATGACCGACAGGCCAGAAAATTCAGGCAAAGATCATCCCGAGCGTACTCTGCCGCTGATTCACGATACACGCTTGCGTGACCCCAGTACGCTGTTCCAGATAGAACAACTGGACCTGGAGTTTTCCAATGGCCAGCGCCGTACTTATGAGCGGATGAGGTCCAGCGGCCTCGGCGCCGTCATTATCGTACCCATGCTGGATGATGACACGGTCTTGCTGGTGCGCGAATACGCGGTAGGCCTGCATCACTACGAAATCGGCCTGCCCAAGGGCAGGCTGGAAGCTGGCGAAAGCTTACTCGAAGGCGCGCAGCGGGAATTGAAGGAAGAGATAGGCTATGGTGCCCGCGATCTGCGCGAGCTCACTCGCTTGAGTCTGGCTCCGGGCTACATGACACACATTACCCGCGTTGTCCTGGCGCGCGACCTGTACCCCGAGAAGCTGCAGGGTGATGAGCCGGAAGAGCTGGAAATCGTACCCTGGCCGATTCATGATCTGTTACCCATCACTGCCCGCGATGACTGCACGGAGGGTCGCACCATCGCTGCCTTGTACATTGCCCGCGATTACCTTGCGGCCGAGAAAGCCAATGCAGAAGCACGCAGCAAGGAGAGCGGGCCATGAGCGTGCACGCAGACCAGCTATTGCCGAACCAGCAGTTGCCGAACCAGCAGTTATTGGAGCGGGTAACCGAAATCAGCCGCCTGGCTGGCCACGCCATCATGGAAATTTACCAGCAAGGCATAGAAGTCACGCACAAGGCTGATAACTCGCCATTGACTCAGGCCGACCTGGCCAGTCATCAGATTATCTGTTCGGCCCTGGAACAGCTGACACCCGGTTTGCCGTGCCTGTCTGAAGAATCTGTCGCCATCGATTATGCCACCCGCTCCGCCTGGCGCGAATACTGGTTGATCGACCCATTGGATGGCACCAAGGAATTCATCAAGCGCAACGGTGAATTTACCGTAAACATCGCCCTCATCCGCGATCATGAACCCGTGCTGGGCGTGGTGCATATCCCGGTAAGTGGTGAGAGCTTCAGTGGCGGACGGAATCTGGGTGCCCGCCGTGTCAATCAGCGAGGTGAGGTGACAGCCATCCAGGTACGCAAGCCCAGCGCTGATCCGCTGGTGGTAGTTGGCAGCCGTTCGCATCCCAATCCGGCATTGGAGCTTTACCTGGCGCAACTGGGCAAACATGAATTGATCAGCATGGGCAGCTCATTGAAATTCTGCGTGGTCGCAGAAGGCAAGGCTGATTTCTATCCGCGGCTGGGCCCAACTTCTGAGTGGGACACAGCAGCTGCACATGCCGTGGTGGTCGCGGCGGGCGGTAGCGTAGTGAAGCTGGATGGACAGCCCTTGCAATACAACCTCAAAGATTCCTTGCTGAATCCGGATTTCCTGGTGATCGCAGACAACTCCCGCGACTATATCAGCATCTTCAGCAACTACCCCAGCTGATGCAGTTGACAGGCCGCGTTCATGAGGGTTTCAGCACAGCCAGCAAAACCGTCGCTATCAATACCAGAGTGGGGAATTCGTTGAACCAGCGGAACCATTTGTGACTATGTCTGACC
>JANOGQ010000074.1:0-5738 GCA_031406105.1 Lysobacterales bacterium
AACGACGAACACCTGCTCGCCTTCATCACCGGCTGCATCGGAAAAGTTAACTGCATCTCCAGCAAATGTCTTGGCGACTTTGGCGGTACCGCCGGCCAGATCACTGGCCGCGCCATACACGGCGGGTCCGGCGGTATATACGACAAAGACATTAAAGAAGACACCCACGTCCCAGCCTAATTCCTGCATTGATGGGAAGAAGACCGGCGGTGCAATTCTCTGGTTTCAGGTGAATATGATGTTTGTTTTACCTATACTCGGGTCATGCTTTTCCTTGTTCGCGCCTGCGGGGGGCCACGTATGTTCCGAATCCTGTTGCTGCTCCTTTGCGCTGCGCCCGTTGAAGCGCAGGAAACCTTCTTCGCGCCAGCGGCGCCGCAAGGACAGGTCGTGGTTGCGTTGCATCCGACCGAGGTGGTGGCGCCTCTCGCAGTGACGCGGGTGACGTTCGGGTTGCCGCTGCCGCGTGGGTCGTTGACCCAGGCGGGCCTTGCCTCTGTAAAGGTGCTGCGAGATAACGTGGAGATTCCCGCGCACGTGGCACAGCTGGTGCCGTGGCGACACCGCACATCGGCCGGGATCGACGGACAGTCGGTGCGCATCGCTGTCATCCAGATCAACGTCGCGTTTGCGCAGGGCTATCCGTCGAGTTCGAACGTAACGGTGCAATGGGGCGGCACCGCACGCACGCTCGATTTGCCTGCGTTGTTGGATCCGCGGGCTGCGTGGCACCTCGTGACGACGGGCAGTTTCCAGTCCTCGGACAACGTGTTCGAGCCGGACGTCTACGCCGTTCTGCCCCGCACATGGATGGCCCAGGGGCTCTACACTTCGATGCGCAGCACGCCGTTCGATCCCGCGAACACGAATGTGCGCGACGACCCGTCCGCGATGGATGCGATCGCACACTGGCCCGGATACCAGGAATCCGAGCGAGCCTTCAAGAACAACTTCTACACCATCATCAACCAGGACCCGAGCACGACGGGCACCCCGGTGCCGTATCGCACCTCAGCCACGCCTTGGTTATACGACCGCGCGGCGGCGATGTTCCGGTTGTACTTCCGCAGTGGCTCGTTCGCCGCGCTCCGCGAAGGAGTGCGACATGCGCAGTTTTATGCCGGGCGGCAGGATGTCAACGGCTTCTTCACGCTCACCGGCGCGGCGAACGATTCCAAGTACGCCTACAACGAACACCTTGCCTACGCGTGGTGGACGACGGGTGACCCGCAGATGCCCGAAAAGATCGCGCGCACCGTACTCGCACAGGCGAACTTTCCCGCGCAATGGTCGTTAGGTAGTTCGTTCTGGACCGAGCGCCATGCGGCCTTCAAGCTCCTGGCCAGCGTGATCGCGTACGAGGCGCTTGGCGGCAACACCTACCGCGACAGCGTAGAGCAGCTCCTTGGGTACTACCGCGCCCACCAGGATGGCGCGAGCGGCCAAGTGCCATCGCCACGCGTCGATGGCGGCCTTTACACCACCGGGCAGCAGCGCGATCCGGACGAGTTTGCCGACTACCTTACGACATTCGTCGCCTCATCCTGGATGAGCGCGCTGCTATCCGATGCTGCGGTACGCGCCTACGGCACGGGCGAAGACGCAGCCACGGCCCAATTCGTGGCGCGCCTGGGCGATTTCCTCGCAGCGACGATCGAGCAATACCCGAACCACTACTTCAACAACACGACCTTGGCCACGCCGCGCTGGGCGTTGACGTACCAGGGCGGGGGCGTTCTCAACTCCGATTTGGACGCCGATCGCGCGCTCGAAGTGGCCGCGCAGATCGCCTGGGCACGCTGGTTTCGCGAGCAGCTCGGGGGCGACGGTTCGGCGCTGCGCCCGGCCGCGCTGGATCTTTACGAGACCTTCGACGTGGGCGTGAACGTCTACATCCAGGGGTCGTCGTACGCGGTCATTCCAGCCAACCGCTGGGCCAAGGAATTCCGAACCGCGGACGGTCTCGAATTCGCGCTGGCACTCGACGAAGAGATCTTTTCCAACGGTTTCGAATCACCGTGAGAATTTTGGGGTCGAGCTAATACAGCAAGCTGGCACTCAAGCACCGAGATGCGACGCGGATTTCGTACATTCCGCTCGCAATATTCATCCTGCGAAACAGCAAATCAGGCAAATTCAGCAGATTCGTGTCGTCATCATCAAACAGGCCGATCGCCTGGTATTCAAGGCCCGGTATCTTAAGCTGATGCGATCCAAAATCCATTGCCTGCGATGTTCAAAATTAAAGCCGGTAGCACTATCCGTCCCACACATGAATGCGCGACCCATACAGCGAGAAATGCAGTGGTAAAAATTATGGGGTCAGAGTAAAGGGACAGAGTAATCCTACAACAAGAAACGAAAGTATCCGGCCCAAGATAAGGAAAATGCCCCTCACCAGACAATCGCCCTTGCAGCATGATCAAATCTTCCGCAGTTCAGCGGTTGCAAAAGGGGAAGGCAATGCCACGACAAGCGCGATTCTGTCCGGCCGGGCTTGCTGTCCACATAATCCAGCGGGGCAACAACCGGCAAGCTGTATTTACCTGCGACGATGATCTGGCTGCCTATGCGCATTGGCTTGCAGAGGGGTCAAGGCGATTTGGAGTTGCGGTACATGGCTGGGTGTTCATGACCAATCACATCCATCTGCTGGCCACGCCTGCACATGAAGGTAGCCTTTCGCAATTGATGCAGTATCTCGGACGATACTATGTGCGTCACTTCAACTACACATACACTCGAAGCGGCACGCTGTTCGAGGGACGATTCAAAACCAGCGTCGTGCAGGAAGAAAGCTACTTCCTGACCTGTCTGCGCTACATCGAACTAAATCCCGTCAGGGCCGGCATAGTCAAGGACCCAGGCGATTATCGCTGGTCAAGCTTTCGGGCCCATGCGTTTGGAATCAAGGTTGGCTTATGGACACCACACCCTCGTTACCTGGGGCTGGCCAGAAGTGACACACTGCGCCAAAAAGCCTGGCGGGACTTGAACGAAGAGGTTCTGGACATTGAGATCCTTGCTAAAGTCCGGCATTGCGCCAACACCGGACTCATACTCGGGACCGAAAAATTCCGGGAGCAAGTCAACAAACTCCGCAATTAAAACCCCATACCCTTTTTACCCTGTCCCTTTACTCTGACCCCATAACTTCGTCGTCGTCATCTAGGGAGCTGCGAGTGTCGGTCCTGGGACAGTGACGGAGCAATCGTTGTAAGCAGGCATAGAACCAATGCACCTGCGGCCACCCAGATGATCAGCTCGTAGTTGTTTTTACCCATGATCAGCGCAGCCACGGCCGGTCCGGAAGCCAGCCCCATTTTCGAGGCAAATCCGCCTAGCGCCGCCATCTGGCCGGAGGTATCAAATCTCGAGGCCAATCCCAGCAGATAGGAAATGGAAAATGCCCAGGTAATCCCTACCAGCGCGTTGGCCGCAAAGAATATCCATGGGGTGGCGCTGAATTGCAAAGCCCAGTTCGCAACCGTGGTTAGTCCGATTCCGAGCAACAGGGTTTTGAAGTAGCCCAGGCGATCAGAAATCACTATGACCAGCCCGGCGCCAACCACGCCCAGCCAGGCGGAAATGCCCAAGGTCGTGGTAATGTAATCCTGTGACATTCCATAGAATTCACCCAGGCCGATAATGTAGGCATACAGGCCGTTATTGGCTGCCTGGAACAGGAACAAAGCAACCAAAGTCAGGCACAAGGGCTGCCAGCGTATGGCCGGTGGCTTGCCGGCGTTGTGTGCAGGCTTTTCCACCGTGTAAGCCGGCAGGAACGGCAGCATCAGTAAAGTGGTCGCACTAAATGCAATCAGCGAGAGAAACAGGATGCTGGTGCCAAATTGCGGCACCATACCCGGGATGAACATCACGCCCACACCGCCGAGTCCAAACTGTACAAATAACAGCACACCAAAAGTCTTGTCCGGCTGCACGGTACGGGCGATAACCGCGAAACCTGTGCCCACGAGCATGCCCCCTACGAAACCATCCAGGAAGCGAATCGCGATCAGCGCGGTCGGTGACGAAACAAAGATCGAAGCAAGGTCGATACCAATTAATGCCAGCAGAAACAACAGCGAGGCAAAACGCCAGTTGATGTGTTTGATCAGGAACACGATCAACAGGGCGCCGGACGCGGCACCATAGATATTGGCTGAAGCGACAGCCCCAGCCTGCTGGTTGCTGAATCCCAGGGCCTGGATCAGGCCGTCCACTATGGCTGGCAGGATGTTGATATAAAACAAGCCCGCTGTCGCGAGAAAGGCAAGGAACACGCGCGCTGGCATGCCTGTAGGAGAAACTTTCGGGAAGTTATCAAAAATCATGTGCCTTATTCTCGCAGTGAAGTTTCAGGTGGGTGACGCCTGCTGGCCGTGACTCAGCAGATTGTTGCACACATCCGCCGTGGGGTATTTCATGCGCAAGCTATGCCGGCGCATTCCAGTTGCATGCGCAGGGGCTCGAGTTGTTCTGCGTAGTGGCACCATTTACCGACCGAAGAAGCGTATACCGGTTGGCGCACCTGCAGTGCGCTGCCGGTAGTGGAGGCCTGGGTGTCCTCGTAAAACCGCAGGCACTGGTCTTGCCACGGCAAACCACAGTAATCCAGCAGGCGGCGTGCCTCGCCCTCGACATCAGCCACTACGGATTCGTACTGAAGTGTATGCATTGCTCCGGGCATTACCTCGTTCCAGTGCTGCATCAGCTGGTGGTAGGCGATGTAGTACCGCCCCAGCTCATCGAGGTCATAGGAAAAAGGATAGGCGTCTTTGAACAACTGCTTGTAGACGGCATAGCAGGTGTCCATGGGATGGCGCTGCAGGTTAATGATTTTTGCATGGGGCAAAGCGAGGTGTATCAGCCCTGCATAAAGGTAATTAAACGGCAGCTTGTCGATGAATCGTGGACTGGCATCGCGCACTGGCCGGGTTTTGTTGATGTAGGCTTCACCCAGCGCGCGGAAATCCAGTTGAGCCGTTTTGGCCACGAAATCCGTTCTTGAACGCGGCGCAGGCGCAAGGGTTTCCCTGGCGAGACGAGTTAGTTCCAGTGAAAACGTGTTCAGTTCACCAGCTGAATAGACGCTCGAATGGCTGCCGAGAATGCGCTGCACCAAGGTAGTCCCCGTGCGTGGCATGCCGATGATGAAGATTGGGGCAGGATCAGCACAGCCCTCTGCATGCCCCTTGAACATTTCCCTGCCATAGGTATCACGGATTGCCGCAATGATGTGCAAATCCGTATCGACACTGTACTGCATATACTTACGCCGGCTGTCGGCGCCGCTTTTCAGGTTGCGGAAAGAGCCCTCGTATTCGCCCAGGTCTTCCAGCTCTTTTGCCAGGGCGTAATGCAGTTGGGTAAGCCCGGCGGGGGCGCTGGTGCGCTGCAGCAGTTCCTGCAATTGTCGCACGTGATTGCGCTCCTGCGTTTGCTTGCGCACTTGCGCACGCGCGTTGTAGGCCTCGAATTCCTGTGGGTTCAAGGCAATTGCTGTTTCAAACCCGGCTTCCGCTCCTGCGGCATCACCCAGGTAGCGCTGCACTGCAGCCTTGTTGAAATGAAATTCTGCATTGCCGCCATCGCGCGCGATGGCTCTTGCGTAGTGCTTCAGGGCATTGGGGTAGTCCTGCAGGAGATGCAGCAAGGCCCCCAGTTCGTTGTGCGAGCGGGCGTCGCCGAATGAGCTTTCTTTGAGGCGATCGATGGTAGTTACGGCAGCCGCA
>JANOGQ010000111.1:0-6799 GCA_031406105.1 Lysobacterales bacterium
CCTGAATCTGCACCCCTACCGGTGCCTGAAAGTGCACCTGAAGCAGCAGCACCAGTCAGCGAAGAAAGCACAAGCACCAGCAGCGCTGATCCGGTTGCGATAGCTGAAGAGACTATCAGTGAAGCGGACTATCGCCGGCATATTGAAACCCTGGCATCCGATGAGTTTGGTGGACGTGCACCTGGCTCCCCCGGTGAAGTGCTGACGGTGAATTACCTGGTCGACTACTTCACAAAACTGGGACTGCAGCCGGCCAATGGCGAGAGCTTTACCCAGGATGTGCCATTAGCTTCGGTGGAAGTCACCAACAAACCCGACCTGGTTATCAGCGGCGGGACCGGTGAAAACCTGGTGCTGGCCTTCTCAACGGACCAGGTGGTCGGCACCCGTCATCAGGTACCGGAGATCTCCGTTGCGGATTCGGAGTTGGTTTTTGTTGGCTACGGAGTCAACGCGCCCGAATATGGCTGGAATGACTATGAAGGGGTGGATGTGAAGGGTAAAACCGTGGTGATCCTGATCAATGACCCGGGCTTTATTACCAAGGATGAGAGCCTGTTCAAGGGTAATGCCATGACCTACTACGGTCGCTGGACTTACAAATACGACGAAGCAGCGCGGCAGGGTGCGGCAGGCGCCATCATTGTTCACGACACCGAACCTGCGGCCTATGGCTGGCCAACAGTTAATAACAGCTGGACCGGCCCGCAATTTGACATGGTGCGCGAGGACAAAGGCGCCAACCTTTCCAAAGTCGAATCCTGGGTCACCAAAGAAGCCGCCGCAGCGATGTTCGCCAAATCCGGCCTGAACTTTGAAGAACTGTACATCCAGGCGAATAAGCCCGGTTTCAAAGCGGTGCCTATGAACCTGTCGGCCTCAGTTTCGCTGGCCAATGAAATCAAGTTCGTGAACTCACAGAATGTGGCAGCCATACTCCCGGGCAGCGAAACGCCGGATGAAGTGTTCATCTACATGGCGCATTGGGATCACCTGGGCACCGATCCCAAGCTGGAAGGCGACCAGATTTACAACGGTGCGCTGGACAATGCAAGTGGCACGGCAGCATTGCTGGAGCTGGCCAAAGTTTATGCGGCACTGCCGCAGGCACCACGCCGCACGGTTATGTTCCTGGCGCTGACCGCTGAAGAGCAGGGCTTGCTCGGATCACTCTATTACGCAGCGAATCCGCTGGTACCTCTCACTCAAACCGTGGGTGGTCTCAACATGGATGGCATGAACAATTTTGGGGAAACCCGCGACGTTACCGTAGTTGGCCTCGGCATGAGCGATCTGGACGATTATCTGGCAACCGCTGCTGCCGCACAGGAACGAGTGCTGAACGGTGATCGCGAAGCTGAGAAGGGTTACTACTACCGCTCAGATCATTTCGAGCTGGCCAAAGAAGGCGTACCCATGATTTACCCAAGCGGCGGATACGATGATCGCGAAAAAGGCGTGGCCTATGGTATGGAAAAGGCTCTGGAATATACTGCGGATCACTACCACCGGGTTTCGGATGAATATGATCTGAGCTGGGTGGTGGCTGGTGCTTTGGAAGACATCAAGCTGTTCTTCAAAACCGGCCTGGATGTGGCCAACAGTGATGATTGGCCAGAGTGGAAGGAAGGCGCCGAGTTCAAGGCCAAACGGGATGCGCAGATGCAGGCAGCTCAATGAACGGGTTGCGCTGACCAGTAATTTATCCGAACTGGTTTTGGGGAAACTCTGATTTATTCAGAGTTTCCTTTTTCAGCAAGTACAGGGGACATCGTCAAAACTTGCTGTTGTGCTCGATCAGCCCCAGAAGGCGGGAGCAAACACCTCAGCCTGGCCTTTATGGTATTGCAGGCCATTGACGTGATCGTGTTTCAGCAGCAGCGGGCCGTCTATATCCACAAAGTCACAGAGCTGGGCCACCACAAAAGAGGGCGCCATGCCCAATGAAGTGCCCATCATATTGCCTATCATCAGTTGGCATCCCCTGGCGCGCGCTGCCTTGGCCAGGGCCAGTGCTTCAGTCAGGCCGCCGGTTTTGTCCAGCTTGATATTGATCATGCCGTAACGACGGGCCGCCTGTTCCAGCTCGCCGGTATGCAAACAGGATTCGTCTGCCGCCAGTATAATCGGCGACTCGAAACCTTCCAGCTCCGCATCGCCACCGCGCGGCAGCGGCTGCTCAATCATGCCGAGATTCAGAGCAGCACATTTGGGCAGCACTTCCTTCAACAACTCAAAATCCCAGCCCTGGTTGGCATCAACCACCAACTGCGCATCTGGCCGCACTGCGCGAATCGCTGCCAGCTTTTCATAAGGCTGGTGTCCATCGAGTTTGATTTTCAGCACCGGCGCATCCTTGGCTGCAGCCGCTTTCGCGGCCATGGCTTCGGCCGTTTCTTCGAGGCCAATTGTGAACACGGTGATAACGGGTTTGGGATTTATGCCGGTCAACTGCCAGATGGTTTTGCCGGTGAGTTTGCATTCCAGGTCCCACAAAGCGCAGTCAAGCGCATTGCGCGCGCCGCCAGGCGGCAACAAATCCTGCACTGCTTCGCGACTGATGCCGCTTTGAATCTGCTCGGCTAACGCATCCACCTGAACCAGCATGGATTCAGGGGTTTCGTCCAGGTAATAAACGCCTTGCGCCTCGCCGCGGCCGATTTTTCCAGCCTGCCCCAGTTGCACTACTAAGGCGCGTGAGTGAGTCCATACACCGCCGGTGATACGGAAAGGCTGCTTCATTTCCCACTCTTCGATACAGGCACTGAATTTCATTCGCTCATGCTCCGAATTGCTGGCGGATGTGGTGGACTATGGCGTTGCAGCCCTCGATCAGCGGATCAACGCAAGGCAAACCATGCTCAGCCTGCAGTTGCGCCAGATATTTTGTTCGGGCATCGCCCTTCAAAGCGGAAGTGTTCACGCTGATGCCGACACAGCGTATACCCGGATTGGTGCGTTTGCCGGCCTGTACATGCAAGGCTATGCATTCGGCTATCGAGGGTAGCGGGAAATGCTCGAAACCCGAAACTACGGTGCGAGTGGCCTCGTGGCAGAGCACAAAGCCATCGGGCTGAGAACCGTGCAACAGACCCAGGCTGACTCCTGAATATCCCGGATGGAACAGCGAACCCTGGCCTTCAATCACATCCCAGTGATCAGGGTCATTATCGGGTGACAATATTTCTGCTGCCCCGGAAATAAAATCCGCGATAACGGCATCAATCGGTACGCCCTCGCCGGCAATCATGATGCCGGTTTGGCCGGTAGCGCGGAAAGTGGCTTTCATGCCCGCTGCTGCCATGGCTTTTTGCAAGGCCAGGGCGGTGTATTTCTTGCCAACCGCACAATCGGTACCCACCATCAGTACGCGGCGTCCACTGCGCTTTATACCAGTGCCAACGGGCAGGTTTTTCGGAGGTGTGCGCACATCGATAAGCCGCGAGCCACTGGCTTTGGCAATGGCCACCAGGCTGGCCCGGTCATTCAGCTTGACGTGCAGGCCGGCGACGATATCAAGGCCGGCTCTGGCAGCATTTTCGATAATCTCCCACCAGCTGTGCGGTATGGTTCCACCGACGGGAGCAACACCGATCAGCAGGCTGCGAACGCCGGCAGCTTTTGCCTGCTCCAGGCTGAGGTCGGGCACGCCGAGATCGACCGTACAACCCGGGAAGCGGATCTGGCCGGCCACCAGTTCGGGTCGCCATTGCACGATACCGAAACCGGTTTTGGCATTAATGGGATCGTCCTGATGGCCGATCAGGATCAAATAAGGCGCAGCCAGCTGCACCTGGGTCAAAGTGTTTGGCATATCAGGCTCGCTTGAGTGTTCGTAAAGTTTGGAAGTGAATTCTGTCCCGGGGAAATGCACCTGGTTTGAGTTCAGGTGCCAGAAATTGAATGGCATTCGATATGACGCAATCTTACCAGTATAGTGCCCAATCCGGCAGCACCCAAGGTAACTCTGATTTTTTCGGAGTTTCCGCGGCATAAGGATGTGCCGCCATTTTCGATGATTGAAAATCATTGAAAATGAAGTCAAACAAAAATCAAATAAAACGCAGAGCCAGATTTTATTGAAATGACGGTAGCCAGGCACATTCAATTTTCGAGTCGCATTTTCACAGGGTCGATCAGCCTGTTACTAAGCTGTTTTGCCTTTTCTGCAGCGCTGGCTCAGTCAAATGGCGAGGTACTGGAAGAAGTCATCGTCAGCGCCACCCGCATTCCCACCGACTGGCTGCAACTACCGGTGGCGGGCTCCCAAATTGATGCCCGCCAGATTCATGCAGGCCGGCAGGCGCTGGGCCTGGACGAAGCCCTGGCTGGGGTGCCCGGCCTGTTTTTCCAGAATCGCTATAACTTTGCGCAGGATTTGCGCATTTCGATACGGGGCTTTGGCGCGCGGGCCAATTTCGGAATTCGTGGCATCAAGATTTATGCCGACGACATACCACTGACCATGCCCGATGGGCAGGGGAATGTGGATTCGATTGATCTGGGCTCCGCCGAGCGCATCGAAGTGATACGAGGGCCAGTTTCTGCGATTTATGGGGCATCGGGCGGCGGAGTCATCCAGATTTTTACCCAGGATGGCCCCGACCGGCCCACTGTGTCTGCAAGTGCCAGCGCCGGTGCTTATGGCTATCGCAAAGCCCAACTCAAAGCAGGAAGCCAGTTTGGAAGCTGGAATGCCCTGGCCAATATTTCTGGCACAGAGCTGGATGGGTACCGTGATCAGTCGCGCTTGGAACAGACTTTGTTCAACAGCAAATTCCGCTACGATTTTACTGACGGCGCCAGCCTGACGATAGTGCTCAATGCCGTGGATTCACCCCAAGCCGATGATGCTGGCGCACTCACTGCCGCTGAAGTCGCCGCCAATCCCCGTCAGGCTGCACCGCGCAATTTGCAGTTCAATACGGGCGAGGCGCTGGACCAGCAACAATTGGGGCTGGCCTGGCGCAAACCCCTTTCGGCCAACTCCGAGGTATTGCTGCGCGCTTATGGCGTGAGCCGTACGCTGGTGAACCGCCTCGCCTTTGATATCAACGCCAATGGCCAGGGGGGCAGTGTAGACCTGGCTCGGGAAGCGGGTGGATTGAGTGCCCAATGGAGCAACTCAAATGACCTGGGAGAGGGCCGCCGCAATCAGCTGGTGTTTGGGCTGGACCTCGACGCCCAGCGTGATCTGCGTGAACGCTATATCAATAATCGCGGGCAGTTAGGCGCGCTGACCACGCGGCAGGACGAGGATGTCGATGCCCGTGCTCTGTTCATCGAGAATGCCTGGGGTTTCAGGCCACAGTGGACTCTGACCATCGGCGCGCGACTGGACCAGATGGATTATGTGGTCAATGACCGACTGGCGCAGGGGTCGATGGATGGCTCCGGTGAAACCGATTTCAGCCAGTTCAGCCCCATGGCCGGCCTGGTTTATGCGCGCAGTGATCTTTGGAACTGGTACGGCAATGTTTCCACCGCTTTTGATCCGCCCGCCTTCAGCGAGCTGGCGAATCCGGATGGGCCCACCGGCTTCAACCAGAACCTGGAACCGCAGCAGGCCACCAATTACGAAATCGGATTACGGGGGTTGATCAAGCCGGAATGGCAATACGAACTGGCTTTGTTCCATATCGATGTGAACGATGAGATTGTTCCTTTTGAACTGACGGGCTCAGGCCAGGCCTTTTTCCGCAATGCCGGTGAGTCCACCCACCAGGGTCTGGAAGCGGCCACCCGGATTGAGTTGATGCAAGGCCTGACGGCCAGCCTGAGCTATACCTGGCTGGATCTGGTTTACGATGAGTTCACCGAAGCCGGGGCTGATCGCTCTGGAAACACCATTCCTGGCGTACCGGAGCACCAGCTGATGCTGGATCTGGCCTGGCAGCATGACAGCGGATTCTTTGCCGGCTGGGACGCCCTTTACGTGGGTAGTCTGCAAGCGAACAATGCCAACACCGTTGAAACCGATGCTTACCTGGTCTCCAATCTGCGGCTCGGTTATCGCTACGAAGGCGAGTCCTGGTCATTCGAACCATTTGCCGGTATCTACAACCTGTTCGATGAGTCGTACAACGGCAATATCCGCGTCAATGCCGCCTTCGGCCGGTATTATGAACCAGCGCCGGAGCGTAATGGCTATGCCGGGTTAGTGCTGGCATATCGGTTCTGAAACACCTGAAATCGG
This sequence comes from Lysobacterales bacterium, assembly GCA_031406105.1. GTDB lineage: Bacteria > Pseudomonadota > Gammaproteobacteria > Xanthomonadales > SZUA-36 > JAWXBM01. The sequence continues at coordinate 6,197 of JANOGQ010000111.1, forward strand.
TCATGCCAAACCCCGAAGTTGCCACAAACGGGTGCGCGCCGATATGGCCAGGGGTATCGTTTAAAAAGCGACCCCTTTATGACCACTCTGCCCGAGCACGACCCAATGAACGGCTCGCATCGTCTGTGTGGCCTCACCTTCTTCCAATCTTTTTAATACCCAGAACCTTCATCTGGTAGGCGAGGGTTGAGGGCTTGATTCCTAACAGCGCCGCTGCGCCACCTGGACCCCAGGTCTTCCAGCCCGTATGTACCAGCGCGGCAGTTACATTGGCTTTTTCGAGTTCCCTGAATTCTGCTGCAGTAACGAAGTTCCCGAGTTCAGAAAGCTCGGTTGTTGTGGTGGTCGACCCGCTCTCCACAGTGAGATGAGGCAGGGCAAGATCCAGCCTCAGCCGGTTACCCGTCGAGGAGATCACCGCACGCTCGATGACGTTTTTCAATTCTCTGATATTGCCAGGCCAGGGCTGGCGCTTTAGAGCAGACAACTGGCTTTGCGTCAATCGCAAGGGTTCACGCCCCAGCGGACCGGAGCCTTCGCACCCAGGGAAGACAGGTAGGCGGCGAGATCAGCCTTGAGCTCGTAGAGGAGCACCAGGAACTC
>JANOGQ010000123.1:0-1768 GCA_031406105.1 Lysobacterales bacterium
CCACCACCCAGGCCACCACCCAGGCCACCGCCACCCATGCCGCCCGGCACAACGATGGACGAAGCTTGCTGGCGTTGCAGTTCGCGCAGCTCTTCCATGGTCTGACCAAAGGCTTGCGTGGCTGCAGCACCAAAGCCGGCAATTGCATCAGATAATGTACTGGCTTCAATTTCGAAGTTCAGTGGCAAAGGCCCTGCCTGGGTCATTACCTGCGTGCTGCCCACAAAAGTTTCGGCTCGGCTGCTGTCGGGCTCACCCTGCTTGGTAACCGGTGTGAGGCGGCGAATGGTGCCCACCGCATTGTCGGTAAAAGTTTCTTCCCGATACATATCATCCGCCTGCATCTGAATTTCCTGCTTGCTTCCTCTGTGTTTCATAGTGTCGTTCATGGCCAAATTCCTCATCAAGTTGCGGACAATTTGGGGACAAATTATCCGCAACGCAAGCGCAATCAGCTAGCCTTGAGTCTGTTTTCTTGTTTTTACCCCGCTTGCTGCATGCGGTTAGAATAGGGCAGCTCCACTCATTCACTGACGATGGCTGCGGAGTCTGATCAGGTCATCCATTCACACAAAGGATTTGGGCAGAATCATGAGTGATATACAAACCCGGGAAGTTTCCTGCCATGCAGGCTCATTGAGAATGAAGGCCTTTCTGGCCTGGGACGATGAGATAAAAGGCACGCGACCCGGCGTATTGGTAGTGCCTGAATTCTGGGGCCTGAATGAGTACGCCCTAAACCGCGCTGAAATGCTGGCCGAGCTCGGCTATACCGCGCTGGCGGTTGATATGTACGGCGAAGGCAGAGTGGCGGCCGACCGCGATGAGGCGGGGCAGTTGATGACCCAATTACTGGCCGACCTGCCGGAGTGTCGAGCGCGTTTCTCCGCCGCGCTGGAGTTGCTGAAAAACCATGCCACGGTAGATGAAAATCGCACTGCAGCCATTGGTTACTGCATGGGTGGCGGCATCGTTTTACACATGGCCCGTTATGGCCTTGATCTGGATGTGGTTGCTTCCTTTCACGGCAGCCTGCCTTTGGCGTTTGCACCGGCAGGAGAAGGCGGCGATGTCACGGCTCGCATCGTGGCCTACAACGGCGAGGACGACAGTTTCATTTCCGCCGAGGCAATTAAAGCCTTCAAGGGCGAAATGGAAAAGACTGGCGCCGACTATCAGTTCATCAATCTTCCAGGTGCATTGCACGGTTTCAGTAATCCCGCAGCAACGGCCAAGGGTGAGCAATTCAACATGCCGCTGCGTTATGACGCCCTGGCTGACCAATGCTCCTGGGCGCATCTGCAGTTATTACTTCAATCCGCTTTCAGGGCGCCGGGCTAAAGACAAAGAGGTTTATTGCATGAATAAGCACAAGGACGAAACTGAAGGACGGGCGCTGGGTGTAGGCGGGCTGTTCTTCCGCTCACCCGATCCGGCAGCCTTGAGCGCCTGGTATGCCCGCCACCTGGGACTGAGCATGGAATCCTGGGGAACCACGCATGGCACCAGCTTTGCCGCCGCTGATTTGCCGGAACAGGCTTTTACCGTGTGGAGTATTTTCAAGCAGGATACCGAGTATTTTGGCGAGCCGACGCAGGCCTTCATGTTCAACCTGATAGTGGATAATCTGGAGCAGGCTTTACAGCTCAATGAAGGCGTTTCAGAAAAATTGGATTCCCTAAAACAAAACGGAACAATAAAGAAATTTAGTTCAATCAGTAGTATTTTTCCGTCAAAAAAATTACAGGAATCAAGAATAGCTAACTGG
>JANOGQ010000142.1:0-13383 GCA_031406105.1 Lysobacterales bacterium
GTGGTGGCATACGGAACTCGGTCCACCGTGGAAGAATCGCGAGCTTTGGGACAGCATTTCACCGTTCATGGAAGTCGAAAATATCACCACGCCAACGCTCTTCATCGGTGGAGACAAGGACTGGAACCAGCCCATCATCCACTCCGAGCAGATGTACCAGGCGATGAAGCATCTCGGTCGAGAGGTATCACTGGTCGTATACCCGGACGCACATCACGACATCCGGCGCCCGGTATATCATCAGGATCTGCTGCAACGCTTTGTCGACTGGTTTGACAAGTACGTGAAGAACCCAACGACTGCTTCACCAGGCCAGTAAAGTGCTCGCAACGGTCTGGGGCACCTTCAAGCTACTACACACGTGCGTCATAATCGATGCTTAGCGTACTTTCAATTGAACAAACTGGCAGCGCAGTGCGTGATTTTCATGTCGAGCGCGAAATAATCGGGCCGGATATCGAATTCAAGCGGCACTTGTACGACAGCAATGAAGATCGCTTGATTGCTGCTTGTCGCAATGCCGATGTCGTGCTCACGGATCTTGCCCCTTTGACTCGCCGCGTCATAGAGCACATGCAAAGGTGTCGACTCATCTCAGTTGCAGGAACAGGCTATAGCAATATTGATGTTGAAGCCGCAAAAGAGGCAGGTATAAGCGTTTGTGCGATTGTAGAGTACTGTACCGAAGAGGTTGCCGATCATGTCATGCTTTTGATATTGGTCTTATGCCGCAGATTCGTTGAATATCACGATCAAGTCCAACATGAGAGACGATGGCAGGCTGATTCTTTATCCGGCCTTCGCCGCATGCGCGATATGACGCTTGGCATTATTGGTTTTGGCAAGATTGGTCGAGCGGTTGCTCGTCGTGCCCGAGGATTTGGCATGAACATCATAACGCATAGCATCAGTCCGGATGAGCGGGAAGCGGCCGATTTGAATGTAACTGTCTGTGATATGCCTACTCTTCTTGCCCAAGCGGATATCATCAGTTTGAGTTGCACTCTTTCCAAGGAAACCGAGCAGCTCATTGACTCAGCGGCGTTTGCCGAAATGCGGCGCAGTCCGATATTGATTAACTGTGCGCGCGGTGGCTTAATTGATGAGCAGGCTTTGGTTAATGCACTTGATACCCGGCAGATTTCGGGAGCTGGGCTTGACGTGTTGGCAGACGAACCTCCAAGTCTTCATTTCTCCAAAATTGCAGGTCGAAAAAATGTCATAGTCACACCTCACATGGCATTCTATTCTGATGCATCAATGATGGAGAGTCGAAGAATTTCGGCCGGTAATATCAAGCACTTTTTGGATGGAAATCACGATAACGTGCGGCGCTACATCTATCGGGCGAAGTCAAATTGAATACTGCCACAAAGAGAGTGATAACCTTCGATGGCGAGCCGCCTCCTGGAACGATCGACTTTGGTTTGGGCCAGCCATCAAGCGATCTACTCCCAATTGACATTATCAGAACTGCCAGCAAGAGTTTTTTTGAAAATGCTCGTCCTTTGGAGCTGAATTACGGCGCAATTGAGGGTGATGCACGATTTCTTTCTTCGCTCGCTTCGTTTCTCACTGAACACTACGGCAAGCCTTCAAGCCCTGATGAACTTATGGTTACGGGCGGGAATTCGCAAGCACTTGATCTCGTTTCGTATACGCTTGCTTCGCCTGGGGACACAATTTTTGTTGAAGAGCCCAGTTTTTTCCTGGCATTTCAGATATTTCGTGATCACGGCCTGAATATCGTAAGCATACCTGTAGACGAAGAAGGTCTTTGTATAAGCTCATTAGTGCGTGCGCTTAAAGATCACAAACCATCATTTTTATATACCATTCCTTCGTATCACAATCCGGTTGGACATTGCACGAGCGAAGAGCGACGTAGACAAATCGTTGAACTTGCAGAAACTCACGGATTCTTCATAGTTGCCGATGAGGTCTACCAACTACTTTATTATTACGAGGCCCCACCCCCTGCATATGCAACTATGATCGAAAGTGGCAGAGTAGTGTCACTTGGTTCATTTTCAAAAATACTGGCTCCTGGAATGCGCTTGGGTTGGATTCAAACATCAGCACACTGCAGAAGGAAAATCCTGGATGGAGGCTTCATCAACTCAGGAGGCAGCATCAATCATATTAGTTCTCATATAGTCCGCCAGGCGATTGACAATGATTCGCTGGCTGCTCATGTGATTAATCTACGATGTATTTATCGGAACAGGGTAGAAGCAATGAATGAAGCCCTGAACGACAATTTGTCTGATATTGCCAAATGGACCCGACCAAATGGTGGATATTTCTTTTGGGTTGAATTTGATGAAACTGTGAACGCGAGTGCTCTTCGTGAAAAATCACGTGATTTCGAAATTGGCTTTCAAAGTGGTGACGTATTTTCCAATAAACAGCAGTTCGGTAATTGTATTCGACTGAGTTTCGCACATTACAATGAGAGCGATATCAGAGAAGGAGTTTGTCGAATACGTGCACTTTTTGACAGGCATGCTACTTAACACACATCTGGATCGGATGATGTTCAAATTTGACCTCATGAACCTTCTCTTATCCATTGGTCTTGGTCTAGAAATTACCCGTGTGGAGGACCACCCGGCCCAAGGCGAACGCCAGGACGCACGTTACGATACGAAACATTATCCAGACGGCAAGGATGCGCGCCTGGGGCTGCTACCAGGATAATTTGATCGGCGATACATTCAAAGTCGGCCCTAAAGTGCACACTACTTTTTACGGCAACAATTCGCTGTTCGGCCGGTTCAATTCCAATGTGCCGAAAAATTGCCTGATCTAAACATTGACATCTTTTGGAACCCACGACGATACGAACATCCGCAGAGACATCCAATACGCGCAGGACCGCCATTGGCCCCAGATTTGCGAAAATTCCACCAAACATCTCACCGGTAAACTTGAACTCACCATTACTAAGACTCTCCACTCGGAAATGACCCTGAAAGGGCAGTTGGCCGGCCTGGCCTGACTTACCACCAAGCGCACCAAAAAATTCACCGCCAACACCTGACGTATGGGCCTTCCTTGCCATCTCCGGGTCATCCAACAACGCCAGTACAGCACCTTGCGCATTGCCTTGCACCAGGGCGTGCAATAAGCCCGTTGTGTCCGAAGAGGCTCCAGCCCCTGGGTTGTCCTGGACATCGGCTATCAATATCGGCTTACTCCCCTTACAGGTAGTTGCTTGTGCGACGGCGGCGTCCGCTGTGACAAGCTCATCTTTGAATATGGGTTCGGCCTCCAAAAAAGAGTGGAGCAATCCTTCTGCGGCGCTCTCTGCTGCTTGCTGCGATCCGGCATAAGCAACCATGGAGGGACCACAATGAAAAATATCAGCTGGGGGAAAACCCATCGCAATATCAGCAGAAAAACACTCCGTTCCGGTCAATTGCTCCGCTTTAGCGTAGAGAGCCCGGCATGGTTCCGAGCCTGTGTGCTGCGAAGTTAGCGGGACCAGAAAAGGCACCTGACGAAATGCCTTGTACAATATTCCGCCCGACAATACCCGCTCGAGAGATTCAAAAGCTCTCGCCCCGGTGCTCGCCAAATCGACATGCGGGTAGGTACGAAAAATGTTGATGCATGATGCATGATGAACAATCTCTGGGCTTATATTTGCATGCAGGTCGAAGCTGACGACCATCGGTAAATCAGGTCCCGTCAGTTCTCGAATTCGACGGAGAAGTTCACCTTCACCATCTTCATGGGCCTGAGTTACCATTGCTCCGTGCAAGTCCAGATAAATACCATCCAGTTTACCGACGCTCCGGATACCCTCCAGTATCAAGCTTGAAATTCGATCAAATGCGTCAGTCGTGACATAGGATGATGGTTCGGCAGTGCACCAGAGTATCGGAACAATTTCGTAGCCACCTGCGAGCCTCGCTGCGTCAACAAACCCTGTTATGGAAATATTGATACCCGACAATCCTTCAATAACCTTTTCCCCAGAAAGTAGCCCTGGCCATGAATCAGCTTCTTCAAACTCCGAAAAACCAGCGAGAGTCGAAGAGAAAGTATTGGTTTCATGTTGGAAACCAGCGACAGCAATACGCTTCATGAACCTCACTCCTATGGTCCGGTGGGGCTTCACCATTTGAGGAAGCTATTCGGAAATAAACTCAAGTATCAAGTGAACTTTCGATGAACTCTGTCCGGTCAGGAAAGAGAGAAATCGGAAGTTGACTTAAAATCAAAGAAAGAGTTAAGCAATGATCCGTTTGAAGACTTCCAAATTGATATTGCGTCCGCAAACAACCGCAACCACTTTCTTTCCTTTAAAAAGTTCTCGTCGTTTTAGCAAACCACCAACACTCACAGCACCAGAGCCTTCAGACACCAAACGATGTTGCTCAAATAACAGGCGAACGGCTGCTTCTATCTCCTTTTCAGACAGCAGCAACATTTCATCCACATACTGGCGACACAATTCCAGGGTGATACTGTCCAGATCCACGCCACCTGCACAGGTGTCCGCCAGTGTGGGAAAAGTCTCCATTTCAACTATCTGATTCTTTTTCAGGGATTCGTACATTACTGGAGAGTTTGCTGGCGACACACCGTAGGTTTTGATCCCGGGATTCTTGAATTTCAACCAACCAGATGAGCCAGCCAGCAATCCTCCTGAACCACAAGCAAAGAGAGCAGCGTCCAGGTCAGGTAGCTGTTGAAAGATTTCATAGCCACACGTCCCCTGTCCGCCAACGACAATGGGATCATTGTAGGGCGAAACGTAAATCTTGCCTTCCTCATCAGCGACTCTCCTGGCTTCCTTTTCGGCATCCCATGGGCCGTCGCCAAAAATCTTGATGTCCAAACCATGCGATTTCAGAATGTTCAGTCGGGACTCATCCATGTCCCTGGCGATATAAATGGTTGCGCGGCGGCCTCGCTGACGCATGGCCTCGGCAACAGCCAGAGCGTAATTCCCTGTTGAAGCTGAGACTACCCCCCTATCCAGTTCCTCTTCTGTCAGTGACAGGATTTTGTTAACCGCACCGCGATACTTAAACGATGCCGTTCTTTGAACCAAATCCAGCTTGAGCCAAACCTCACCTTCGATCTGGTCGCTTAGATATTGGGAGTATTCGAGTGGGGTGGGGGATAGGTAGTCCCTGGTTCTCTCGTATGCTTCCTGCACCAGTTGTGGCACATCAATTTTTTGTTGGCTCTCAAGTGTCACTGTTATGCTCCGTTAATTTCAGGGCGCTGCAGACCATTTTGGCTATTTGTATATCTTGAATTGCGACACCGGTAAGATCCGCCACCGTGATCTGATTTTCATTGGTTCGACCCAGTTCTGGATTCTTGATGACATTGCCCAATTCCAGAATTGAATCCTTTTCGATTATCCCATCTTTGACCGCGTAATAGCATTCACCGTGATCAATACATTGCGAAATACTGTCCGCTACGACGATGTCAGCTCTGCCGAGCACCTCGGCATGCAGTTCCTGTTTTCCATGGTCATCTGATCCCATAGCTGTAATATGGGTACCCGGCCTGACCATATCAGCCAGAATCAATGCGTTCCTGGATGAGGTTGTGGTAACAATAAGATTGCATTCAGAGGCTAGAGTATTGATATCACTTACCGACTGGAGTTTGAGCCCCCAGTCCTGAATGATCTTGCTGGAATTCAGATCGTCAATCATCACGCTAACTTTCTGCTGGTCTCTTCCCCAAACAAGGCAGTTCTTGCAGTCAACTACATCCTTCAATAACTCGAGCTGCATCCGTGCCTGAACACCGGTGCCAACAATACCTATTTTATGAATATTTTTTGGGGCAAGATGTTTCGCAGCAACCGCTCCTGCGGCTGCAGTTCTCATATCGGTAAGCCAGGCCTTATCCAGAAGAATAAATTCCAAATATCCAGTACGCTGGCTAAAAACTAAAATCAGACCATCAGCAACTGGCTGACCAGACTTCGCATTGTCGTAGAATGCAGATGCCATCTTAAGAACATAAAAGTCGTCGTTCTTCGCGAATCCATATTTGATATGTACATCACCGGGTGGATCATCGAAATGCAAAAATCCAACAGGGGGAACAACAACTTTGTTTTCAGAAAGAAGAACGAACCCAGATTCGATTGCTTGAATCAGTTGGGGAACTTTGATCAGATTTTTGATCTCGTCGAGCACCAGTAGTTTAGGCATGATCAGATCTCACGAAGTTCATCAGGCTGAGGTGAAAGGTTTCAAGTATTGTTTGTATCTAGCGACCAGCTGTCGTTCCGCCGTCAATTGCCAGGGCAGCCCCCGTTATAAAACGAGCCTCGAAGGATGCGAGATAAAGAACCGCGTGGGCGATTTCCTCTGGAGATCCGATGCGCTTCAACGGGGCATAGTCGATCATTTTTTGTCTGGCTGCGGCCGGATCGGGTTTTCTGTTGTTACTATCGCGGATCATGTCAGTTTCAACGTAACCCGGGCAGACGCAATTTACGCGCACATCTGGCGCGATTTCCAGCGCCATAGCGCGGGACATATTGACTACACCACCCTTCGTTCCACAATAAACGACAATGCCAGGCACTCCCATCAATCCCGCATCGGAGGCTATGTTGACAATGTTGCCGCTTGATTTCCGCAATTCCGGAATTGCTGCGCGACAGCAAAAAAACAAACCTTTCAGATTGACGTCAACGTGAGCATCCCACATCGCTTCATCGCAGTCAGCGATGGGTCGACCTGCACCAACACCCGCGTTGTTCACCAAGATGTCTAGTCCGCCTAACGCCTCAATCGCCGCGCCAACCGCTGACTCACAGCCGGAGACGGTTCCAATATCTCCAGGCGCTGCAAAGGTCTGGTCACGATAATCGAGCTTATCTATAGCGGCCTTGACTGTTTGACTCTTACTACCATTGATAGCGACCCGTGCACCAGCCGCCAGAAAACTTCTGGCTATCTCAAACCCGATTCCACGTGTGCCGCCGGTAACCAAAACGCGTTTGTCCCTGAATTGCAAACTAAACTCCTTTCGTACTCTTGTTACTCAAACGTCGTGAGACTAACTGCCAGATCGAAATGCTTCACGCAGTTCGGTCCGATCTTTGAGCATCCTTTCTAAAGCTTTTCTCGCATTGCTAATGTGCTTTTTCATAATCTGGGCTGCCCGCTCGCCGTTTCGTTCCTTGATGCTCAAAAGTAACTCTTCGTGCTCAAGATAGGCTGCGGTCATCGAGTCGGAGTCCACTCGAGCGGTATCCGCCCAGTCTACCCAGATGAAACAAACTACCTTGTCCATGAGATTCTGGACCGTCTGTTGCAGCGATTCGTTGCCTGATGCCCTTGCAATTAAGTCATGGATTCGCAGGTCAATTTCAACGGCTTTTGCTCGACTAAAGGTATTCGCGGCGAGTTTTTTTGAATCCTTCAGAATGAGGTCCATCTCACTGAAATGCGCTTCTGTGGCATTCTCTGCAGCTAGCCTGGCGGCTGGGACTTCAAGAAATTCTCGAAGCTCGTAGAGGTCGGACATTTGTTTCGGCGTGTACTGACAAACGTAGTACCCGCGTCGGCTACGCGCTTCAACCAACCCCATCATTGCCAAGCGACCCAGCGCCTCTCGGACCGGCGTTCTGCTAACGCCCAACTTCTCAGCCAAATCTCTATCAGGGAGTTTTTGTCCCGCGCGCAACTCGTTGGTGAGAATCAAATCTCTCAGTTGTGCGTATGTGTTGTCTTTAAGTGGTCGTTCTTCACTATGCGCCATTTTGGTGCAGCAACCTGAGCCAAACAATTTGGAATTCTATATTGCATACAGCAACAATTATTGTCAAGGCAGGGTTGGAGAGTTGAGGGTTCCTGTTCGACATGGAGCGTTATTCAACGCTCAATTGCGCCACCACCACTGACCGCTCCCCAATGCTGGAAATAGGCTTCTAAAGCAGCACTCAATTGCGGATCACCGGGGTGGCGCGCCAGGGCAGCTTCCAGCACCTCTATGGCCTTTTCTCGTTGACCGCTTTCCCATAGACCCACTCCGTAAACGTAAGTAAAACGTACATTGGTGGGATTGAGCTCGGCAGCTTTTTGCAGATGAGGCAATGAATCCGCCAGGCGTTTCTGTCTAACCAGCAAAAGGCCCAGCGCATGTTGCGCATCAGCGCTGTCGGGCGCCACGGTTACTGCCTGCGTCAACAAGGTGCTGGCCTCGGAATCCATGCCGTTCTGGCGGTACAGGTCGGCCAGGTTCAGCAAGGCCGGTATGAACCCGGGCGCAATCCGCAAAGCCTGGCGATATGCCCGCTCGGCGTTTTCCATTTGCCCCTGGCCACTGAGGAAAATCCCCAGGCTGAGCAGGCTTTCCGGTGTATCGCCATTCAATTTCAGCCAATCCAGGTATTCCTGCTGCAGGCTGCGCAATTCCCCCTGGCCGTTGCTGGATAGCTGTTCCCCGCGTATATCAGCCAGCCGCGCTGCAACGTTCATTCGCACCAGCTTGCTGGGATCACTGATCAGAGGCTGCAGCAACGCATAGCGGTTGGCACCGGGCAGGAATTCCAGCGCGTCCACGGCTGTCGCACGCATCAATGGGCTTTCCGCTTGCAGCTGTGCTTGCAGGAAGGGCAGGGCCTCCTCGCTGGGAAAGCGTCCACTCTCATTTATGGCGGTAGCGCGAAGTATTTCCGTCTGGGCCGGATCATTGGCAATGGCGGCAAGCCCGCTGACGGCTGCTGGTCGATTGGCCCGGGCGTCCGCAAAAATCTGAGAATGCGGATAGCGCGAAGGTGAGTCCGGATACCATTTTTCCAATGCGGCTGTAGCCCAGGCCGCATCATGGTCGGTGTGGCAGCGGTTGCAGGCGTTCGGGATTTCCAGCTTAGTGGTCAGATGCGGCTGCGGCACGCGGAAACTGTGATCGCGCCGCCCATCCACCCCCATGTAGGTGGTTTCCGGCATATGGCAGTTGACACAAGCAGCTCCACTCGATCCGGTTTCGTGATGATGGTGGCTGGGCTGATCAAAAACAGTCGGCAAATGGCACTGACCACACATCGCATTACCTTCAGCCAGCAGCTTGCCGCTATGCGGTTGGTGGCAGTTGGTGCAAACAACTCCGGCCTGGTACATCTTGCTCTGCAGAAATGAGCCGTACTCAAAAACCTCGTCGAGCATCTGGCCATCGGCATAGTACAGCGGCTCTTCGATCAGGCGCAGCTGGAAGAGGTCGTTGTAGTCCTTACCCGCATGGTCTTCGTCCATCTCGGCCCGGCGCGAATGGCAGGCAGCGCAAACGCCAAGCTGATGGCTAGTCTGGCCGCGGGTGTTTGGGTCGCCCTGGTAACGGAAAGTGGGCTGATCCGCAACCGGCAGCCAGGGACTGAGCTTGCTCAAATCATGACTGAAACCAGGATTGGGCTGCGCCCGGTTGCTCACGCTCCAGGCGAGGTGTGCCTGAGCAGGGCCGTGGCAGGCCTCGCAGCCTACGGTCATCTCGCTCCAGCTGGTCTGATAGCTGTTGTTGCCCGGCTGATAGTTCCTCACCAGGCGGGTGGAATGACAATTGGCACAGCGGCTGTTCCAGTTCTGAAAGCTGCCGGTCCAGTGCAAAGGGTGCTGGCTGGTGATGGCGCCGCCTTCATCCTCTTCCGGATAGAGGTGATACCAACGCTGGCCACCCTCGCTGGCCGGGCGGCTGTCCCAGACGATGTTCAGGGCCTGGTAGCGGCCATCAGGAAATGCAATCAGGTATTGCTGTAGCGGTTCGAAACCAAAGGTGTAGCTGATTGCAAAGGTCTCCAACTCACCCTGGGCATTGTCGGTTTCGACCAGGAACTGATCACCCTGGCGAAAAAAGCGGTGACTAAGGCCGCCATATTCATAACGCACGTCGCTGAAATCGCCCAATACGGTTTCGGGAGTGGCTTTCTGCATGGCCCGGAAGTGGTGGGACTCGGTCCACTCCTGGTACTCAGCCTGGTGGCAGGACTGGCAAACCTCGCTGCCCACATAGCGCTCATCGGCAACCACCGGCAATACGAACAGGCTCAATGCCAAAGCATGGCTTGCAGCCATGGCTGCAGCCCGTCCCCCAGATCGCCGCAAGCATTGCAGGCCAGGGGCTGAACGATATTTACATTTAAGGATCATGTGTTGATTTCAGCAATCAATGCGCAGAGTTTTTCAGTACCCTCTTCACTGCTGCAATGCGAGAACACAAAGCGCGCGAGGTCATCATAGCCAGGCCACAGGAGGAACTGCGCACCCGCAGTTTCAAGTGCTTCGAACCCGGCTGCACTCCAGCGCATAAAAACTTCATTGGCTTGCGCCGGATACTCCAGCCGTGCTGCGGGATGAGCTTCAACCGCTGCTGCAAATCGAGCAGCCTGGGCATTGGCATGGCTGGCCAGCCGCAACCACAGCCCGTCCTCAATGTAGGCCAGCAATTGCGCTGAAACGAAGCGCATTTTGCTGAGCAGATGCCCGGATCGCTTACGCATGCGTTCGGCGTGGTCCATCAGCGCGCTATCGCCAAAAATCAGCAGGGCTTCAGCAGCGCAACAACCGTTCTTGCTGGCGCCGAATGACAACATACGCACGCCGGCTTGCCAGCTGCTTTCGCCTGGACTGCAACCCAGCGAAGCAACGGCATTGGCAAATCGCGCACCGTCCATATGGACTGGCAGGGCAAATTCGGCAGCTGCACCACACAGTTCAGCTACTTCCGCTGGCTGGTAAACGGTGCCGACTTCGGTGCTTTGAGTCAGGCTGCACGAGGATGGCAAATAGCTGTGTACGCCAAGACCCTGGTTAGTTGAAACTGCTTTGCGAAATTGCTGTGCATTCAGTTTGCCCATTTCTCCAGAAACACCGACCAGCCGCAGGCCGTAACCGAAAAACTCCGGGGCTCCGCCTTCCATGTTCAGTATGTGTGCGCCGCTGTGACAGTAAACCGAGCCCCAGGTTGGTGTCAGGCAGGACAGGGCGATGCTGTTGGCTGCTATAGCCGTACTGATGGGTAACACAGCAACCTCAGTTCCAAAAAGTTCACTGAATGAACGGTCGAGACGTTTTGTCCAGTTGTCCGCGCCATAGGACCAGGCAGAGCCCTGATTGGCGGCATTGATGGCTGCCATGATTTCCGGCGCGGCGGGCGATTCGTTGTCACTGCGAAAATTCAGATCCATGGATGTCAGGCTCGTTGGCTTGGTAGCATAAGATAGAGATTATAGTAACGCACCGCCGTGAAGTCATAGCCATCATCAACGAACATCACACTTTGTCTTTCGCCCAGGTTGAGCAGCGGCTGCAATCCCGGCCCGCTATTGCTTACGATGAAGCATTGCCCATCAGCGCCGCGCATGACGAAATCATGGCGGCACTGGCAAAACACCCCGTGTTGATCGTGGCTGGTGAAACCGGCTCAGGCAAAACCACGCAATTGCCGAAGATGCTACTGGAAGCCGGTTATGGTTGCCGTGGGCGGATTGGCTGCACGCAGCCGCGGCGCATTGCGGCCACTGCCATGGCCAGTCGCGTGGCCGAGGAACTGCAAACCGAGCTGGGCACGGTGGTGGGTTACCAGGTGCGGTTCCGCGAAAGGATAAGTGCCGACAGCAACATCAAGTTCATGACCGACGGTGTGCTGCTGCTGGCAGAAACCATCCGCGATCCTCAGTTGCTGGCCTACGATGCAATCCTGATCGATGAAGCCCACGAGCGCAGCCTGAACATCGACTTCCTGCTCGGCTATCTCAAAACCCTGCTGCCACAGCGGCCCGATCTGAAGCTGGTAATTACTTCCGCCACCATTGATACCGCCAAGTTCAGCGCGCACTTTGACCACGCGCCCGTGATCACCGTCTCTGGCCGGGGCTTTCCGGTGGAAATTGAATATCAGCCTTTGAGTAATGCTGCTGAAGAGGGTGAGCCGGATGACAAGGATTTGTATCGCGGTATTGCCGATGCCGTGCGACGTGTTTCCAGGATTGATGCCCATGGCGACATCCTGGTGTTCCTGTCCGGTGAACGGGAAATACGTGAGGCCGGAGAGTTTCTCAGTCGACAATCACTGGCTCACACGGAGATCCTGCCACTTTATGCACGCCTGTCTTCAGCTGAACAGCAGCGTGTATTTCATCCCGGCCCACAACGCCGCATCATCCTTTGCACCAACGTGGCAGAAACTTCATTAACGGTGCCACGCATCCGTTTTGTGATCGACAGCGGGCTGGCACGGATCAGCCGCTACGCGCATCGCAGCCGCATCCAGCGTTTGCCCATCGAAGCCATCTCACAAGCCAGCGCCAATCAGCGCGCCGGGCGCTGCGGCCGAGTGGGGCCGGGTACCTGCATCCGATTATTCGATGAGAGCGAGTTCAGCTTGCGACCTGAATTTACCGAACCGGAAATTCTGCGCACCTCCCTGGGTTCAGTGATCCTGCGCATGCTGGTGATGGGTTTGGGTGAGGTGGAAGATTTTCCCTTTATCGACTCGCCTGCGCCACGCATGATCAACGAAGCATATGATCTGCTGGTGGAACTCCAGGCCATAACGCGTGAGCGGGAGCCCACCGAATCGGGTCGGCAAATGGATCGCTGGCCGCTGGATCCGCGACTGGGCCGCATGGTGATCGAAGGTGCGCGACTGGGCTGCCTGGAAGATGTGCTGGTGCTGGCTGCTGCATTGAGCATACAAGACCCGCGCGAGCGTCCGCTGGACCGGCAACAAGCTGCCGACCAGGCACATCAACGCTTCCGGGATGAGGACAGTGATTTTGCGGCTTTGCTGAAATTGTGGCTGCACCTTAAAGCGCAAAGACGAGAGTCGACCGCCAACCAGTTCCGCAAATTGTGCAAGCGTGAATTTCTCAACTGGCAACGCGTGCTGGAGTGGTTTGATCTCTACCAGCAATTACGCGATCAGGCGCGTGAAGAAAAATTGCCGCTGAAAGGCGCCCATGGCAATTACGAGCACGTCCATCAGGCCCTGCTCAGCGGCATGCTCAGTCATGTGGGACTGCGTCACCCTGAAGATGGAAGTTACACAGGCGCCCGGCAGCGCAGTTTTCATATTTTTCCGGGCTCAGGGCTGTTTGGCCGCAAGCCTAAATGGATCATGGCAGCAGAGGTGGTGGAAACCAGCCGTGCCTGGGGGCGAATCAATGCGCGGATTGAACCTTCCTGGATAGAACAACAGGGCGAACACCTGCTCAAGCGGCATTATTTTGATCCGCATTGGTCGCGCAAATCAGGACGGGTGCAGGCCTGGGAGCAGGTCAGCATGTTTGGCCTGGCGATTGTAGAAAAGCGTCGCGTTGATTACGGCCGCATCGCTGCGGCTGAAGCACGTGAAATATTCCTGCTCGAGGCTCTGGTGCGTGGTGACCTGGATCTG
>JANOGQ010000150.1:0-2633 GCA_031406105.1 Lysobacterales bacterium
CGGATTCTTCCAGCTGGCCAAACAGCATTTCTATGGTTCTTCATGGAGCAAAAGGCAAAGGAGGAAACAGACAACTTCTTCTCGGGGTTCCTGAGTGGCGCCAACCTCCCGCCACAAGACCCCAGGCTAGTTTTGCGCACCAAGCTTGAATCCTTCAAAAACAGCAAATTTAGCTGGGACACAATTGCCAAGGTGGGGGCGACGATTAGAGCGTGGGATTGGTTTTGCAAAGGTAAAGACTGTATCTACTCGCAAAACATGTGGCGGGATGATGGGCTGGCATCCGCACTCAAGCTGATTCTGCCAACGGGGGAAAAAGAATGAGCGAACCCCAATCCAGCGGCACCCTGTACGTCTGGCAGAACGAGAAAACCGGCAAGTGGTATCGCACCGGCATTTCCACCAATGGCAAGGTGACCGTGCCTTCCCAGGCATACACCCGCAAGGGCACCGCCGCCGATCTGACGCCGGTGCTGAACTTTGCCAGGAATCCTACCGTGGTTTTCAGCAAGCCGCCGGCCAAAAAACGGGCAAAGAAATGACCAACATGCGCCCCACACTGATCTGCAGCAGCTGCTTCCGCGAAAGACCTCGGGCGGAGTTCTACGGCCGGGCGCGAGATGCAGTCACCGGCGAACTGAAGCTGCGTCAGCCTTGCAAGGGCTGCTCTGCCGAGATGTGGAAAAGCTGGACCACCGAAAAGCGGGCCGCAGCACACCACGCCGAGCAGGTGCGCTTAAACCGCCTGCTGAACTCTATTCCGGCGCCGCAGCTATGAGCAGCCGCAACATCGAGCGCCACGGCACCGGCCTCACCTGGTTCGAGCGCAACAGCATCTGGATTGTGCCGGTCACCGGATTCGGGATTGCCCTGGCGGTGGCTTATGGGGTGATTGAGTGGTTATGAAAATAAAACGCGAACCGATGGAAGAAGGGCTGCGCAATGCGGTGATCGCCTTGTCGTTTTTTCGAGATCGCCATTCCCGCAGCCCGCTGTATCGGAACACCAAACGCAAAGACAATCCGACCGTTTCAGTGTATGCACGCCGCACTGAGATGTGCCGGATCTACATCACTAAGGCCCGCGAGGCTGGCTTCCGTGGATCTATTCTGGAGAAATTATGAGCAGTCAATCACCCTTCACCGGCCAGGTGCGGCTGGTCCAACTGAACTTGCTGATCGCGGATCCAGACCAGCCGCGCAAGACCTTTGCCGAGGATAGCCTGCAGGAGCTGGCAAACAGCATCGCCAAGAGCGGTGTCCTGGTGCCGCTGCTGGTGCGGCGCGGTGAAGGCCATGCTCTCATCATTCATGACGGTGAACGCCGCTACCGGGCCGCACAAATGGTCGGGTACGAAGCCCTGCCGGTGATCGTGATGAATGCCAGCGACAACCTGCGCTTTGAGCAGCTCGCCATGAACAATCTGCGTGAGCACCTCAAGCCCATGGAAGTCGCGCGCATGCTGGCCGACATGCAAAGAAAGGGGTTTGCATCAACCAACGACCTGGCCGCCCACCTAGACCGCGCAGGCCTGCCGGCGCTGACGCCCAAACAGATTGACGAAACCATTGCCCTGGTGGATCTGCCGGACTGGCTGCAGGGCATGATCGATGCTCAGCAGATCGAGGTCCCCGCCGCTCTGCAGGCGCAGACCGTGGCGCACCTGCCGGAAGTGCTGGCATCGGTACAGGAAGACATCGAAGATGAAATTAAGATGGGCGGCAAAGCCACTGCCCGCGATGTTGACTATATCATCACGGCCACAGCCCGAGCCATCGGCATGGACCTTTCTACCGATGACTGGCGTTCAAACCCGCCCCACTTCAACCCGAAGAGGATCTGCAAGGGTTGCGAGTTCAAGCTCGCTGCCGGGCGCACCACCTACTGCATGAACCCGCCTGAGTTCGAACGGAAGAACGCCGAAGCCAAGGCAGCTGGCCTGCTGCCGGGTGGCAAGAAGCCGAAGAAGCCATCGCCAGGTGCTGTGGAAGAAATCGAAGAGACCAAGGCCGATGAAAAGGCCCTGAGCCGCGCCGATACCCTGAAGCGTAAAGCTCAGGAATACCTGCATGCCTACCTGGTGCAAAAGATCGTTGCCGCCATGGTGGACAACATCGACATCGACATCACCGATGAATTGTTGACCTGGCACGCAATGCGCCAACCAGGGCAAAGCAGCTACGGAGGGCGGGCTGCCCTCGCCCCATACCGCGCAAGCGAGGCGCTGAGGTTCGAGGCACTGGAGAATCTGTTCATGTCAATAGACATCGAACGCGCACAACGCGCCGCCGCCGTGGAAGTGGTCACCGAACTCAAGTGGCGTGAAACACAGGTGATCTGTCATTACCTATGGGGGTCCTCGATCGAGAAAGTCTGGGCCATGAACGAAGACTTCACCAGGCTGTTCCGCAAAGCTGAGCTGTTGCAGCTGGTGGCTGATCACAGCCTAGAGCTCGATGGCGATCGAAAATGGGAAAAGCTCAAGCAGGGCGATTTGCGCAAAGAACTGCTCGATCGAAAAGGCATCGTAATTCGGCCAAAGATCCTGCAGCAGGTTTATGCCGATGTCGATGAACCATGGGTGCCTTATTCCTATCGTGCAGATGAAGATTTTGAAGAGGTCGAGGAAGAGG
>JANOGQ010000153.1:0-3386 GCA_031406105.1 Lysobacterales bacterium
GGCAGTGGTGCTGGATCCCAGCCTGATGCTCTATGACGAACCCATGGCCGGGCTGGACCCCATTGCTGTTTCCACCGTGCGCCATCTGATGCGTGAAACCAACGATGCGTTAGGCATAACCAGCCTGGTGGTCACCCACAATGTGGTGCAGATGAGCAAGCTGGTGGATTACTGCTACATCATTGCCGGTGAAAAAATTGCCGGCCAGGGAACGCCCGCCGAACTGGCCAGCAGCCAGGATATCGGCGTTGACCAGTTCATCAACGGCAAGGTGCAAGGCCCCATTCCATTCCATTATCAGGCGCCCGGGCCAGCCTGGAGCCTTCTGGGTTGACATGGCTGGCGCAAGCTCACACCTACTGGCTCTGGCCGGGCCAATTCAAGCGGCGGGACAATGTCTGATGTTCCTGCTGCGCATGCTGGCCGGCATACGTTTGCGCCTGGACCTGCTGCAATCCACCCTGCAACAGACCTACCTGATTGGCGCCCGCTCGCTGGTCATCATCATGATCTGCGGTTTTTTTGTAGGCATGGTGTTGTCCCTTCAAGCCATAAATGCGCTGGAGCAGTTCGGCGCCTCCGACCAGGTCAGCCTGCTGGTGGGTAAATCGCTGTTTCGGGAGCTGGGCCCGGTACTGACGGCTTTGTTGTTCGCCGGGCGGGCCGGCACGTCCATCACCGCTGAAATCGGCCTGATGCGAGCCACCAGCCAGATCGACGCCATGGAGCTGATGGCCATCGATCCGGTGCAGCGTGTGGCACTCCCGCGCTTTCTGGCTGGATTGATTTCGGTGCCGCTGCTCACAGCCATGTTCAATGCTCTGGCGATCCTGGGCAGCGTGGTTTATTCAGTGGGTGTGATGGGGCTGGATGGCGGTATTTTCTGGAGCAAGTTGCAGACCGGCGTATATTTCGGCAAAGATTTTATGGGCGGTATCTGGAAAAGCCTGGCGTTCGGCGGCATCATCAGCCTGATTGCGGTATTTTTCGGCTACACCTCAAAGCCCACTGGAGCTGGCGTGGGCACCGCCACCACCAATACGGTGGTACTCAGCTCGGTATTGATCCTGATTTTTGATTTCATCCTGACATCCTTTTTCGTTTGAGGTAGCTCCATGCGTGCTAACTACAAAGTTGAACTCGCCTCCGGTATTTTCCTGTTGCTGGGTATTGCAGCCCTGATGTGGCTGGCCACCCGCGCCACCGATTATGGCCGGGAAATTGGCAATGATACTTACACCCTATCGGCCCGCTTCACGGATATAGGCGATCTGCGCAAAAGCGCGCCGGTGAAGATAGGTGGTGTCACGGTCGGACTGGTGGAATCTATCGCACTGGACACGGTCTCATTCGAGGCCATCGTCAATATGAGCATTGCGCGGCAGTTTAATGAAATCCCCTCCGATACCGGCGCATCGATTTTAACTTCCGGGGTGTTGGGAGATCGTTATGTTGGCCTTGAACCGGGCGGCGCGCCTGATTACCTGGCAGATGGAGACGAACTTTTCCTGACCCAGTCTGCCCTGGTGCTGGAACAGATTATCAGCAAATATTTGTTCAACACCGGTAACGCCGATGGCAATAAAGATGGCAATGCCGATAAAGGCGATGCAAGGGAAGTGGATACCGAATGATGTTCAATAGCACTTTGATGAGCGGGTCCAGATCAAGCGGCCTGATGTTGGCCCTGTTCGGCTTGCTGGCCTTGCCCCCGGGATTGCTGGCAAACACCAGCGATGATCCCGCCCGCCTGGTCGAGGAAACGGCCAATACCATCCTGCAGGACCTTAGCCAGAACCGGGAAGCTTACACAGTGGATCCCGAACTTCTTCGCAACGTGGTGCGCAAAGATCTTTTGCCTTTGCTGGATCTGGAATATTCAGCCCGCCTGATATTGGGTAAAACCTCAAGAGGCGCCAGCCCACAGCAGATCTCCGCATTTTCTGAAGCCATGAGTTCAGTTCTGATCAACCGCTATGCGGATGGCCTGCTCGCATTCAAATCCAAAGATCAAATGGAGGTGTTGCCGCTGAAGGGCAATAACACCGACAAAGTCACCCGTGTACGGACGCGCATCAAGCTGGACAACGGTGGCCATGCTCCGGTGGATTATACATTTCGCAAAACCGACCAAGGCTGGAAGGCCTTCGACGTAACGGTGGAAGGCATTTCCTATGTGATTACTTTTCGCAACCAGATCGGTCCCCGTGTTGAGGCTGATGGCATAGACAAAGTCACCGCGGACATTATCGCTGGTAACATAGTAATCAAAGACGAATGATTTCCATGAATCCAACCATGACCACGACCACGACCATGACCACGGCCAGCCAGATCCAGGCCAGCGGAGTCGATACTGCTGATGTATCAGGCGATATGACTTTTGATCATGTACATGCTCTGTTGCGCCAGGCAGAATCGCTGTTGGTCGCTGGCAGTAAGATTCGCCAGATCAATCTTGCCAAGGTGCAAAAAGTGGATAGCTCCGGACTGGCCTTGCTGCTGGAATGGCAAGCTACCGCCAGGCGCAACAACACAACACTGAGCATCACTCAGGCTCCAGCGGATTTGCTCAGCTTGGCACGATTGTGTGAGGCACAGGATTTGCTGCAATTGACGGCGCGTGGATAATGTCTGCTTCTGGGGTTGTTTCAGGGTCTGATTCGGGTTCTGATTCGGGATCTGTTTCAGGTTTTGCTTCGGGTTTTGCTTCGGGTTTTGCTTCGGATTTTGCTTCGGGTTTTGCTTCATCGCCAGGCTCAAATCGCTTGCGGCATGTGCCAGCAGCGCTGCTGTTGCTGCTGGCCACGGCTCTGTGTGCGGGCTGTGCCAACAACAAGGCCTATCTCAGCGATCCGGATATTGACCCCTGGGAGCCGCAAAACCGCAAAGTCCACGCCTTCAACGATGGTTTGGACAGAGCCATTTTCCGGCCAGTAGCCACGGCTTATGACGAAGCCATGCCGGATGCGCCGCAGCGCGGTGTGCGCAACTTTTTCAACAACCTGTCGTATCCGACCAATTTTGTGAACCTGGTGGCACAGGGCAAGTTCAAGGAATCTGTGGTCACAACCGGGCGTTTTCTGGTGAACACGACGGTTGGATTGCTGGGCTTTTTTGACGTGGCCAGCAAATCCGGCATACCTGATTACCGGGAGGATCTGGGCCAGACCCTGGCGGTATGGGGCTGGCAAGAGAGCCGCTATCTTGTGGTGCCCTTTCTCGGGCCATTCACCGTGCGCGATCTGGGCGGGCGAGGTGTGATTGGCTACTTTGATCCTGTGGCGATTGCCATGCGCGAGGAGCACCTTTACTGGCCTCTGGTGGTCGACCTGGTGACTTTGCGGGCTGAATTTCTGCCATTCCAGCCGGATATTGATAACGCC
>JANOGQ010000154.1:0-4310 GCA_031406105.1 Lysobacterales bacterium
GTTGCCGCGGCACAAGGATGTGCCGCCATTTTCGATGATTGTAAATCATTGAAAATGAAGCAAAACAAAAATGACATTTTTTGTTTTGCGTGCTCTGATGCTTCATGGACGAATTAATCAGAGCTTCCCTAGTGGACTGTAACAGCCAAATCGGCAGCGCCTGGCTCGGTCTGACGGCACCTGGCTTGGTCTTCATTCGGCCGATAGCTATGGCTATCGACCTCACTCCAGACCGGCACCAGACACCGCCATCCCTTTGCCATGCTACTTCCACTTTGACTGTTACAGGCCACTAGCAATGCTCAGGCAGCCAGGGTTCCACGGATAGCGGAATCTTGCCGGGACTTCCGCTGCGTCTATCAGTGCTTCGTGTGGCTCAAAACGCTGGCCAGAGACTGCACAAAATAATCCATATTGCCTTTATTGAGCGAGGCAATATTCACGCGCGCTGAATCTACCGTGTAAATTGAAAACTGATCGCGCAGAGCCCTGACTTCACCCACCTCCAGGCCCATAAAGGAAAACATTCCCGATTGGCGCTGCAGGAAAGAAAAATCGCGTTCGATCCCCTGTTCAGCAATTTTCCGGACCAGTTCGCCACGCAGGCCGTTAATGCGCTCACGCATGCCTTTGACTTCATCACGCCACAGGCTTTCCAGCCCGGCATCATGCAGGATAATGTCGATCACTGCGGGTCCGTGCGCGGGTGGCATGGAATAATTTTTACGGGTCAGTGAATGAATCACCGTTTCAACCGCAGCCGATTGTTGGGCGCTCGTGGTCAGGATGGATAAGGCGCCAACCCGGTCACGGTAAACCGCAAAATTCTTCGAACAGGAGCTGGCAACGATCAGTTCAGCACATTTCATGCTGAACAGGCGAACTGCCAGGTTGTCTTCCTCGAGGCTGTTTTCAAAACCCTGGTAAGCCATATCGACCAGTGGCAAGAAACCACGTTCTGCCGCCAGGTCAGTGATTTGCTCCCATTGCTCTGGCGTGGGGCTGACCCCGCAGGGGTTATGGCAACAGGCATGGAACAACACCGTATCCTCTGGCCCGCGCAAGGCCAGGGCTGCCATCATGTTGTCAAAGCGCAAACCGCTGGTCTTTTTGTCGAAATAGGGATAACTGGCTATCTTGAGACCCGCTGCGGGAAAGATGGCCAGATGATTACCCCAGGTGGGGTCGCTCATCCATACCGTTGAGCCAGGATTGGCGGCCTGTAAAAGATCTGCAGAGACTCTGAGGGCACCCGTACCCCCTGGAGTTTGAACGGTTACAATTCGATCCGCGGCAGAATCCATCAATGCCTCACCGAAAATCAGCCGGCTGATGGCGGAATTGAATCCGGTAACTCCGGGTGGGCCCAGGTAAGTTTTGCTGGTCTGCCGCGCGATCATGATTTTTTCTGCCCGCACCACCGACTCCAGCACAGGTGTTTCTCCGCTTTCATCCCGATAAACCCCTATTCCCAGATCGATTTTCCTGGGGTTGGAGTCAAGTTTGTAAGCAGCAAGTATGCCCAGAATAGGATCAGGTGGCAGGGCTTTGAGATGGTCCAGCATGATGGTTCAGGTGTCCCGGAATTAATGAAGAACGAATTGCGCGCCAGGCGGCTGATACGAAAGCGCGATTGTACCTGCTTTTGAAATGAATTTTAGCCCCAGAGGTGTGCAAAGCCGGGTAACAGTTTTTGAGTCATCAATGCCGTAGAACAATGCCAGAATCAACTACCCCAGAATCAATAGTCATGAACCAATCCACATTAACTCGCAGCAATCTCCTCACTAAATTCAAATTCTTTCAGGGTTGATTTGATATGCTGGCTCAGTCACCGGAAAAGACAGTAGCTTTGGAAGTCATTTTGCAGCATCACAGAAAGTGCCAAACAAGCGCCTTGGCCAGCCCCCGAATACCGTTCAGACTAAGTGCACTACTGGTTATTTTGATCAGTCTGGGGCTTAGTGCCTGTGCTGGTACGGCCAAAGGCGTACGCAAATCCAGCATGGACACCGGCCAAACCGCTGCGCTGGCGAGCACAGTCGATGCGATTGCTGATTTGCCCGGGGCTCTGGTGGTGATTCGTTACCCTGCTGTAGTGCTGGAGGAGGCGGAAGAATCCTATTACCGCGCTTATGTTGACCAGTCCATAGGTGGTGATGTGTCGATTACCCACCAGCATCGCAAGGACACACGCCACCTGGCCCGATCGGTCATCGCCAAGTCCAGTTATTTCGCCATGACCTTGTACGCCGAACTGCGTGACATCTTACCCGCCAATAAGGTGTTGTTGTCACCCCATCTGATTTATCGCGGTGAATCAGGTGCCTCCAGCCGGCCTTTGCTGGCCAGTGAAGAAGTGCCCAGTGCCATCGTCATCGATTTCAATATCTACACCTTTCCGGATGCATCACAGCTGATGGATTCCCCGCCGATTACTGTAGGTGACGTAGTCACTCCAATGTTTGTGATTCAAGGCGATATCTGGACGCAGGCCCCTAGCTTCGGCCTGTTACTTGCCAGCGAAGATTTGTTGGAAAGTTCCTGGGCCTTGTCAGTTACCCAAGCCAGCCACCAGGCCAATTCACTGTTATCGGGATACTCTGATGGCTTCAACCGGCCGCTGGATTTCGTCCATTACCTCGAATCACGTGTTAATGCCCCGCTGGCCATTTCGCAAAGGGGCACAGCAGGCGGCGTTCAGGATGTGCAGGCGGTGGATAACTATCCGCTGGAAAAAATCCGTATGGATGCAATGCTGGTGGCCGGGCTGGATGATGCCGGCCTGAGCGATCCTTTTGCCGCGGCGTTTGCGCGCAATGCGGCGCAACGGGTGATTGCTGAATTGCAGTCGCTGGAACTGAACCGCGCTACATTCATGTCCCGCTACCGTGCCTATGCGCGCTTTGACCCCGAGCTGGCCACAGCGTTTCTGGCAGGGGCCGATAGCGAAGAGTTCCGCTACCGCCTGGAACTGGCACAGGCGGTGATCGATGCTGAACTGAAATTCCTCAGCGCTCAATCGGAGCGCATGTTCCGTGGCACTTATTATGGCGAATTTGGTAAATCCATACGGTCGCTGATCGCTGCAGAATACGGTGTGCTGGAAAAGCGCAGGGAATTGGCCACACTGCAGAATCTGACCACGGCCTTGACCGTGGTCACAGTAGCCGGTGCCGCTTATGCAACTTCCGGCGTGGCATCAGGGGTTTCCAGCGCCATACCCTGGGCTGGCGCAGCAGCTACCCTGGGCTTTTCCTCCATTTTGGCTTTGAGCAATAATCGTGAGGCAAGAATGCAGTCCTATGCCATAGGCGAGAGTTTCATGTCGCAGATGGCGCCGGACCTGCAACGCTACATTTCGGTACAAAGCGAAGTGGTTTTATCCGAAAAAGACATCTTCGCTCGCAGCTACGGCGAGTTTGAAAGCCAGATAGTGACGCTGTACGGCGAAACAGCCCGGAGCTTGCCGAGCAGCAATCGCGGGCTTTGCGAGTTTGATTCGGCGGATGCCGATGAAGCGGGTGTTTGGCGGGGTGATTGCAAACGCGGCAAAGCGCATGGCCGGGGTTACGGCGTTATCCGGACTCGCGATGGCCGCTTACTGGAGTATTTCGGCGATGCCAAAGCAGGTATGGCAGAGGGGCAGGGAGCGTTGATAAGTCCTGGTGCCGCCGGTTCGCCACCGTTGCTGTTTGAAGGCGAATTCAGTAAAGGACTGCCCGATGGTGTAGTGCGCGTCAGCGAAGCGGGCAGCAGCCCGCGAATACGTAATTTCAAGCAGGGCGTGGAGGGTGGGCGAGCTGACGGAAATCAATGGCGGGCACCTTTCTATCCCTGAGGCTGTTTTATGGGGTTATTCCTGCGGATTCTTCATGGTATATCCTACAAGCGATACAAGTTGAGTTAATTCCGGCCTGCTAACATAAGTGCAACGAGTGCTGGCCATCGGGTTTAAACGGGCATAAAGGAGGCGCAGTGAGGCAAACAATTCACACATTCCTGCGTTTGCTCTGTTGTATCGCCCTGGCAAGCATGTTGGGCTGTGCCAGCACGGCGCGTGGCCTTAAACAGTCGGTTTATCAGCCGGCTGAGAATCTGCAATTGGCTGATGGTGGCCGCTCGGAAGCGGATGCCAACGTAGTTATTCGCTATCCCGCCATGCTGGACCAGGATGCCGAAGGCGCTTTCTTCGATGCCTTTGCTGCTCAGCCCATAGGCGGCAGCATCGATGAGCCTGATCCCGGCAGTGACCGGGTGGCTGAAGTCCTGATTGCGAAATCCAGTTACTACGCAATGTCTTTGTTTCG
>JANOGQ010000179.1:0-8579 GCA_031406105.1 Lysobacterales bacterium
CAAAGCCTGTGCAGAAGGCAACAAACCGGCATGCACTGCTGCCGCCTTAGCGGCCATCTCATCGAGCTGCGCAAAGCGACCGAAGGCTGTGCCTGCCATGATCGTTGCCATGATCGTTGAAGTCGGATCAACTTCGAAAACTGCTGCAGGTGCCGACACTGCCTCGATCGAAGCAGCCTGCAGTTCACCGAAAGCATTGCGCTTGAAGCGGCCATGAAACACTTCGCCCATGCGTGCATCCATGGCCACCAGAATGGTTTGATCAGGCGTGCACTCCACCTGCTCGGCCACGGCGGCCAGGGAGGAAATGGGAATCACTGGCAGTTCCGCACCCCAGGCCAGGCCCTGAACGGCTCCCAGGCCGATGCGCAAACTGGTAAAGCTGCCGGGACCGCGGCCGAAAACGATAGCATCCAGTTCTCGCAAACTACCACCCGCCTCAGTCAGCAACTCACGTACGGAGGGTAATAACAAATCGGCATGCTGCAGTTGCGCAGCCTGGTGACGGCTGAATACCGCCCCATCCCATTGCAGCGCAAGCGCACAGGCCTCACTGGAGGTTTCAATGGCCAGTAATCGTTTCACGTAAAAAGCTCTCCACTTGTGCCTGGCTTTCCGCTTCGCGCATGGGCGGCAGGCTGGAACGGAATATCGCACCGTAGGATCGCGAGCTCAACCGCGGATCGCAAATCACCAGCACGCCTTTGTCATTCACATCCCGGATCAGGCGACCGGCACCCTGTTTCAGGGCAATCACCGCCGCCGGCAGGTAAAGTTCCATGAAAGGATTGCCACCATTGCGTCGTAATTGCTCGCTGCGCGCTTCCATCACCGGATCGTCCGGCGCAGCGAACGGCAGCTTGTCAATTACCACCAGCGATAAAGCCTCGCCGATCACATCCACGCCCTCCCAGAAACTGGCCGAGCCCAGCAATACGCCATTGCCGGAAGCCCGGAAAGATTCCAGCAAGATACTGCGTGGCTGCACCCCTTGAACAAACAAGGGAAAATCCACGCGCTGCTCCAGCAGGGCAGCAGCTTCACGCAGCGCCCGGTGCGAGGTGAACAATAAAAAAGCCCGGCCCTGGCTGGCCTCCAGCAGAGGCACTGCAATGTCCAGCAATCGCGCTACAAATTGATTATCACGTGGTTCTGGCAAATCCGCGGGCAGCCACATCAGGGCATGGTTGGGATAATCAAAGGGCGAATCTAGCAGCAGGGTAGTGGCTTCCTCCAGCCCCAGCTGACGGGTGAAGTGATTGAAATCTCCACCGACTGCAAGCGTAGCCGAGGTAAACAACCAGGCAGCATCGCTGTTGGCCCGATAAGCACCAAATTCATCCGCCACATCCAAGGGCGTGATGTGCAGCGCAAAGCCGCGACCACGACGCTCGAACCAGCGTACTTCCGATGTTTTCGCTTCACTATCGAAGCGGTCCAGGCACGCAAGTGTCTGTTGCAGCCGCTCGACGTTATTGTCCATGCCTCGCGAACTGCCTTCCAGCGCGGTGCTGGCCTGGGCCAGTCCGGCCAAGGCGCTGTCCAGCCCCTGTAGTGCCACGCGAATGGATTCATCACGCAACAACAGCTGCCAGGAACCGCGCTCCTCCGGCCTGATGGCCATGGCCAGCGATAACTCTTTCAGCTTCTGCTGGCATTCACCCAGCGGCTCGCTGATTACCCCCAAAGCGCCGGTGACTTCGCCGCACTCGGCCAGCAAGTCGCGGCATAAGTCCTCCAGCGCACGACTGGACAGTGACTGGCTGAAAAACCGCGTGGCTGTCTCCGGTGCCAGATGCGCTTCATCAATGACAAAAGCAGAAGCACCCGGCAATACTTCCCCAAAGCCGCTCTGCTTGATGGCCATGTCGGCAAACAGCAGATGGTGGTTGACCACCACCACGTCGGCGTCCTGCGCTTCGCGCCTTGCATGGACTACAAAACATTCTTCGAAGCGCGGGCAATCTGTGCCCAGGCAATTGTCCGGAGTGGACGTAACCAGCGGCAGCAAGCCACTGTCTTCGGAAACCACGGAGCTAATGGAAAGATCGCCGTCTTTGGTTCGATTGGCCCAATCACGCACCGCAGCCAGTTCCGTGACTGCTTCGCGGCTGGGCAGGCGACCGTCACTGACGGCCAAATCCATGCGATGCAGACAAAGATAATTGGCCCGACCCTTGAGCAAGGCCGTTTTGACTTTCAGGCCGAGGGCCTGCACCACCAGTGGCAGGTCACGAAAATACAACTGGTCCTGCAGGGTTTTGGTACCGGTAGAGACTATGCAGCGCTGGCCACTCTGTATCACCGGTACCAGGTAAGCGAGGGTTTTGCCAATGCCCGTTCCAGCCTCCACCACCAGGCTGCTGGATTCTGCCAGCATCTGCTCCACCGCCATGGCCATGTGGAGTTGCTCCTGCCGCGGTGCGAAGCCGGGCAATAAACCCGCAAAAGGGCCATCGGGCCCCAGCAAATGAGCGCTGCGGCTGTCGGAGCCCGATCGTGTCAGGCCTTCCCGATTCGAATTTATTGAAGACAACAGCAGCAGCCCGGGATGAGCTCAATAGCTCTGGGGTGGCTGGTTGTTGCAATCATTGGCCCGCATCTCTGCCATTTTTGCGCTGCGTTTATCGCCCAGCGCCGATTGCGCCACGCTCATGGTGCGCCAGTTGCGATTGCACAACTCGCCTACCCGTGGACCGGAATCGTAAGAGCGCGAAGCAAAGTTCAGGGCCTGCTGATAATCCTTTTTATGCAGCTGTATTTCAGCCATGCGTTGCAGCAATTCCGGATCGCGCGGCTGAATAAGCAGGGCACGCTCGATGGACACCGCCGCACTCTCGAAATCGCCAGCGCTTTCGGCTTGTTCTGACTGCATCAGCAATTCTTTTACGGCCGGGTTCTGCAGGGGATATACCTGCACACCACCGCGTTGTTGCTGGGCAGGTTCACGCACTTTCTCCTGCACCGTGCGATCTTTCACGGGTGCCTGCTGCGCCGGGGGAGCGGGTGGCGCCTTGCCGGCACAAGCTGCCAGCAGCAGCAGGCTCAGCAATACACTGGCGCGCATCAAACGGGATAGTACGATCTTTCCAAGCCTCTTTTCCTGCATCATCAATTCTTACTGCCCACCCATTTCTTCCAGAAAGATTCATCATCTTTTTCGTTCATTGCTGTCATGCAGGCACTGACACGCTCGGGTTCCGAGCCGCTCACAAACGGCACCTGCACTGCTCCGGGGCATTTCTCATCCGTTACTGCAGATTCAATGCGATCCACCCACAGCCAATAGGCACCATCCGGCATACGCAGGTCTACTGGCTCCAGCGGCAGCTCGCGAAACAAGCGGGCCCAGACCCGCATCGCTGCATTGCTGCCAGTCACTCGGGCCGGTTGATTATCATCGCGGCCAACCCAGGCTACGCCCACCCGGTCGCGAGTATAGCCGACGAACCAGCTGTCCCGTTGATCATTGGTGGTGCCGGTTTTGCCTGCGATCGTCACTTCACTACCCAGCAAACCAGGCAATGCCTTGGCCGTACCGCGTTCAACGACCTGAGTCAGTGCATAGTTCAGAACACCAATGGCTTCGCGGTTGGGTTGGGGCATCAAGCGCAAGGGATAGCGCACCAGTTCATCACCTGCTTGTGTCTGAACTGCTGTTACCGCACGCAGTGGCACACTGTAACCGCCAGCCGCCAGCGACTGGAAAATCTGTGTCACTTCCAGCGGCGTCAGTTCCACAGCTCCCAGAAAAACTGAAGGTACCGGCATAAGCTCGACTGTAATGCCCAGCTGCTGCAGCTTCAGCAGCAGTTGCTTGACCCCGAGCTGCAGGCCCAGCTGCACCGTGGCCTGGTTGTAGGAGTTGGCCAGCGCGTCCAGCAGGCTGATGGTGCCGTGCGAGATCTTGTCGAAATTTTGCGGGCTCCAGTTACTGCCATCGGCCTGACGCAATACCACCGGTTCATCTTCGATCAGGCTGAGCAAGTTGAAGTTGGCCGGATGCTCCAGTGCCAGCAGGTAAACCAGCGGTTTGATCACCGAACCAATCTGGCGCCGCGCCTGCAAGGCACGATTGAAACCCTCACGGCCCGGATAACGGTCACCCACCAGCGCGCGGATTTCGCCACTGGACACATCAGCCAACACCAAAGCGCCCTGCAGTTCTGCTGGTAAACCTGCTTCCTGCAGTTGTTTCAGGCCATCGCTCACGGCCCTTTGGGCTTTTTCCTGTTCTGCAGGCGAGAGGGTGGTAAAAATACGCAGGCCTTCGGTTTTCAGATCTTCTTCGCGATAGACCTGCGACAGGTGGTCCCTTACCAACTCGATAAAAGCGTTGTAACGGGCATGGCCCGATTGCGGCTCGTTGCTTACATCCAGCGGCAGTTGTGCTGCCTGTGCTGCCTCGGCCTCGGTCAGCAAGCCGGTTTCGGCGAACATATCCAGCACCCGGTTGCGGCGCTCCAGGGCGCGTTCCGGATTGCGTCGTGGATTGTACAGCGATGCACCGCGCACCATGCCTACCAGCAAGGCAATCTGGTGCGGTTCCAGGCGCTCCAGCGGCTGGCCAAAATAGAAAGTACTGGCCCGGCCAAAACCGTGTATGGCCAAAGAGCCCTGTTGCCCCAGGTACACTTCGTTCAGATAGGCTTCAAGAATTTGCGGCTTGTCATAATGCCACTCCAGCGACACCGCCATGATGGCTTCATTGATCTTGCGCAGCAGCGTACGCTCATTGCTGAGAAAGTAATTCTTGACCAGTTGCTGGGTCAGTGTGCTGCCACCCTGCACCGCTCTGCCGGCAAGCAGGTTGGCGAATGCAGCACGGGCAATAGCGCGGAAATCCAGGCCGGGATGGTGTTTGAAGTTACGATCTTCGACGGCTTGCAGCCCGGTTACCAGCAGCATTGGCGCATCGTCCAGCCGCACCAGGCTGCGGTCTTCCTGGTGCAGAGGATAGATCGAGGCAATTTCAGCCGGTTCCATCCGCAGCAGATCAATACTGGCACCACTGCTGGCATCACTGAGCTGGCTCAACTGGCCGGAATTCATGCTGAGCTTGAAACGCAGCGCAGGTTCCGGGCCTTCCGTATAACGGAAAGCACGGCGATGGATTTCGAATTGACGGCCGGAAACCCAGTAGTGCCCGGGCCTGGATAACTGTTCCGATTTACGATAAGCCGCCGCCTGCAATTCGGTTTCCAGGTCCACCGGCGACAAACGCAGGCCGGGATACAACTCCAGTGGCCGGGCGTAGACCCGGCTGGGCAGGTCCCATTTGCGGCCCTCGAATTCAGTAGTAACCTGATGGTTGAGGTAGATGGTCCAGGGCACCAGCAAGCCCAGGCCGACACCCGCCAGCAACAGGAACACTCGCCAGAAGAAGCCGAACCAGCGACGTTTGGGCGCTTTTGCCGGCTTTCTGGCGGCCGTGCTTCGCGTTGCTGTCAGTTTTGCCATATTTGTTATACCCCTGCTTGGCAGCCTGTCGGGTGACATCACCCGGGCCTTTGACCATAATGGCGTGATTCCGTCCGTATTCTATCGACCCTGGCTGCAGCATTGCCACCAACCTGGCCATAAGACTCTGTTTATGACACCCCGTTCTCCCACAAAAACCCAGGAAATTGCAGGCACCGACCCAGCCTTGAAGCCCTTGATTTTGCTGTGGGATGGAGATGCCAGCGAGGGCTATGGCAGCAGTGGTGACCAGGCTGCAGCAACCATCAAGGCGCTGGGCGGCCTGCAATGGATTCCCGCAGGCAGCCATGATTCTGCCCGAATTGGCCCGATTCTCTCGGAGTATATGCAACAGCATCCGGACACCAACCTGCTGTTGCTCAGCCGCGCTTGTACCCTGCAAGCAGAACAGCTGCAATTCCTGCGGGATTTGCTGGCCCAGCAAAAAGACGCTGTAGCCCTCACCATGCTCAGCAACAGCCAGCCAAGCTTCAATCCCTTTCACAACCTTGCAGGGGCGAGGGCAGAAGCTTTAGCCGATCCGGCGGCGCTGGTCAGTACCCTGGCCACAGGCAAGCTGTTTCCCGTCAGCGATTGGCCATCACACCTGTTGTTGCTGAATCCAGCTGCCATCGCTTTGCTGGCGGCAAGCGCTGCCGAGGCCGATACCGCTTTGGCATCATTCGAGGACGGAATGGGGCGATTGCTAGTTTGCGATCGGCTGTTTGTGCATGATTCCCGGCGGGAGTTGCTGAGCCACTCCCGACTGCAAAATCACGAAGCAATGCAGGCGCCCGCCTGGAGTGAACTGAACGCGCGGCTGGCCAGCTGGTTGGGCCAGAGCCAAACCTGGGCTCCGGCCTTGCCCGCTGCTTTTGCCCATTCTGCAGCCGCGGCGACGCTGCATATCACCCACAGCTGGGGCGGCGGCGTGGCAAGGTGGGTCAGCAGCCTGATCGATGCTGACCCCGATGGCCTGCATCTGCAATTACGCTCGGAGAGTGCCCAGTCCGGCCAAGGTGCCGGACAGAAGCTGGTGCTGTATGCCGGAAATGAACTGAACGCCGAGTTGGCCAGCTGGTGGCTGCAACCCGCCATTCGTTCCAGCCTCGATAGCCACCCCTGGTATCCGCAAATCCTGCAGCAGATCTGCGAGCGCTACCGGGTGGGCCGGATCATCGTTTCATCACTGGTGGGGCACAGCCTTGATGCCCTGCGCACTGGTTTGCCCACTATCCAGGTGCTGCATGATTACTACCCGCTGTGGCCCTTGCTGGGGGTTAATCCCCTGCCTTACCTGGCGTTGGCTGATCCGCCTGGTTTGCCACACAACTCACAAGCAGGCACAGCGCTTGCTGTCGCATTGACGGAGCACCAGTTACTGCCTGATTTCGGCAAGCGGGATGCAGCTGGCTGGCAACAGCTGGCCCATCAATGGCGACTGACTTTGCAACAGCAGCAGGTGCGGCTGGCCGCTCCCAGCGATTCCGTTGTGAAGTTGCTGCGGCAACTGGAGGTGGGCTGGGGCGATCCGAAAATCCAGGTGATTCCCCATGGCCTGGATGCCTTTGAGGACAATGCTCCGATACTTCCCAAAACGCGCAGCGATGGTCGCCTGCGACTGGTCATTCCGGGACGCATGCAACAAGGCAAGGGCCAGGCTCTGCTATTGCAGGCCTTGCCCGAACTGACAAAACTGGCGCAGATTTATCTGCTGGGAACAGGCAAAGAAGGTGAGGCATTTTTCGGCCAATCCGGCGTCAATGTCATCCTGCAATACCAGCGTGAAGAACTGCCGGCCATATTGCGCCAGATTGGCCCGCACCTTGCTGCCCTGCTTTCAGTGGTGCCCGAAACCTTCAGCTACACCCTGTCTGAAATGCAGCAGCTGGGGATTCCGCTGCTGGCTACGCGCGTGGGCAGCCTGGCCGAGCGGATTACAGATGGACAAAACGGCTGGTTGATTGAACCGGATGCCGCAGCGCTGGTGCAAAAAATCAGCATGCTGGCTGGTCAACCGGACGCCATGGATGCGCTGCGGAAAAATCTGCAGCAGCAAACCAACTTCAGCACAAAAGCCATGCTGCAGCGGTATCAGCAACTCTGTCCGCTGGCCGATGCGCCGCCACAACAGGCAGAACTGGCTGGGCTTACCGAAATGCAGTCAGGCGCTTTAGCACTGCAAGCTGCCACACTGAATGCGCGCAATCGGCATCTGAATCAGCAGGTACTCAGCCTGCAGACGGAAGTCGATAAACGCACCGATTGGGCGCGTGAGCGCGAAGCCGCCTTGCAGGCGGAACAACGCAATCGCGATGTTTGGGTGGGCAAGCTGCAGGAAGAAATCACCCACCGCGAAGAAGTCCTGGCGCAGGAAAGAGCTAGGCTGGCACGCCTGGAAAGTATCCAGGTGGCCATGCAGGGGCACTATGATGCTCTACAGGCGCAATATGAAGGACTGCAGGCGCAATTCTATGCGGTGCTGGGCAGCGCTTCCTGGCGATTGACCAAACCCCTGCGGGCAGGCCGGCGAGTATTGGCCAACCTCGCTCGGGCACGTGCCTGGAATCCGCTGCGCTGGCCTTTACTGTTGTCACAAGCGGTGCGCACGATCAGCACTTCCGGGATACGTGGTGCGCTGTTGCGCGCACAGCTCTCGCCACAGGACAGCAGCGAACCGCTCTCCGCCAGTGATTACAGCATCGAAGATATTGGCGATCTGCAGCCACCCCCCAGCCTGCCCCAGCACGACCAAGCCCGGGTTTCCATCATCATTCCGGTGTTTAACCAGTGGACCTACACAGCGGCCTGCCTGCGCTCGCTGGCAGACACAAAATGCAAAACTCAATTCGAGGTGATTGTGGTTGACGATCACTCAGGCGACCAGACCTCAGAATTGGCGCAGACTGTCAGCGGCCTGAACTATCTGCGCAACAGCAAAAATCTCGGCTTTGTAGGCAGCTGTAACCGGGGCCTGGAAGCGGCCCGGGGCGAATTCACCATTCTTCTGAACAACGACACACAGGTACTGGATGGCTGGCTGGATGCCCTGCTGGATACCTTTGAGCGATTCCCCGATACGGGGCTTGCGGGTGCGCAACTGCTCTACCCCGACGGCA
>JANOGQ010000187.1:0-5294 GCA_031406105.1 Lysobacterales bacterium
GAAAAGGTACCCCAAATGCCGGGATGGTACCAAAGGGGCCACCCAGTTCAGCCGGGCCCGCTGTAGGCCAGACATTCTGATAGCCCTGCCACAGCATTTCA
The DNA here is from genome assembly GCA_031406105.1 of Lysobacterales bacterium. Taxonomy (GTDB): domain Bacteria; phylum Pseudomonadota; class Gammaproteobacteria; order Xanthomonadales; family SZUA-36; genus JAWXBM01. The sequence continues at coordinate 102 of JANOGQ010000187.1, forward strand.
TTGGTATAGGCACCGGAGCCTTCGCCACCCAGCCAGGGGACTGACAGGACACGTGCATAGAACAATGCGCCAAAGAAAGCGGCAAAGAACATGACTTCGGAAAAAATAAACCACATCATGCCCATGCGGAAAGAAGTATCTACCTGGTCATTGTAAAGTCCCCCTTCACTTTCACGAATGACCTGGCCGAACCAGCCAAACAGCATGAAAATCATCACCGCTACGCCCACGGTAAAGGTCCAGGGTGCAGTGGTGGAGCCATTGACCCAGAAGCCAGCACTGGCCATCATCAGGATCATGCCGATAGAGCCAACTATGGGCCAGCGCGTGCTGTGGGGTATGTAATAGGAATCTTCTGCGTGATCGGCCATGTTCAGTTCTCGTTTAAAGGGGCATCCGCGGTTGCCAGCGCCAGCGCTGAGCGTTCCGCTTTTTCATTACGATAAAAAGTATAGGAAAGCGTGATTTCCTTGATACTCTCCGGAAGATCGGGTTGGATGAAGAAATAGACTGGCATTTCTCTGCTTTCGTTGCTGGTCAGCAGTTGTTCGGTGAAGCAGAAACATTCCGTTTTTACGAAGTACAGGCTGGCTTCCGAAGGAACGACGTTGTAGGTCGCCTGGCCAATGATGCTCTGCTCGGTGGGGTTCATGGCCAGATAGCTGGTTTCAGACAATTCACCCAATTTAACCGTGCTGGTTTTTTCAAGGGGCTGGAACATCCAGGGCAAATCGGAGTGGGTGGTGGCCAGGAAGCGGATTTGAACTTCGCGGTTTGAAACTGGAATTCCATCGGCATTTTCGGATATCTGTACGCTTCGACCACCCAGCCCTGTGAGATCGCACAACACGCCGTACAAGGGCACCATGGCATAGCCAAAACCAAACATGGCCACAGCCAGCACCACCAGGCGAACTACCACCCGACCTACCGCTTGGCCCGAACTGTGCGGTTTATCTTTGCCCATTTCGTGGCTACTTGTCTGCCATGACGCCTGAGAGAATGAAGGTGGCAAAAATCGCCACAGCAACCGCAGCAAGTATCCAGGCGGTGACCATCACCCTGGATCTGCGCTGTTTCAGCTCAGCTTTTTGATCAGCGTTCATATTTGGCCTGTCAATGGGCATATTCATCCGCATGCGCAACGGTGTTTCTGTTGATAGGAGGTGGCGTGTTGAAAGAATGATAGGGAGGAGGAGAGGACAGAATCCACTCCAGTCCTTTGGCACCCTCCCAGACCCGGGCAGAGGCTTTCACTCGGCTCTTATAAACACAGTGAATAATGATGCCTACAAAAATCAGTTGGGAAGCGCCGAAAACGAATCCGCCTATTGATGAAATCATATTGAAATCAGCAAATTGCACCGAGTAATCCGGAATTCGCCGGGGCATTCCCGCCAGCCCGAGATAATGCTGGGGAAAGAACAGCACGTTGACCGAAATGGTAGACAGCCAGAAATGAATCTTGCCCCAGCGTTCGGAGTACATATGTCCCGTCCACTTGGGAAGCCAGTAATAAGTACCCGCCATCAGTGCAAAGACAGAACCCGGCACCAGTACGTAATGGAAATGAGCTACCACGAAATAAGTGTCGTGGTATTGCAGATCCACTGAGGCGATTGCCAGCATCAATCCGGACAGACCACCTATGGTGAACAAAACCACAAAGCCGATGGCAAACAGCATGGGCGTTTCGAAAGTCATGGACCCTTGCCACATGGTGCTTACCCAATTGAACACTTTCACTCCGGTGGGCACTGCAATCAACATGGTGGCGTACATGAAGAACAACTGGCCCGCCAGTGGCATGCCCACGGTGAACATGTGATGCGCCCAGACGATGAAGGACAGGAAGGCGATTGACGCTGTCGCATAGACCATCGCTGCGTAACCGAACAAAGGCTTGCGTGCGAAAGTGGGGATGATTTCTGATACGACGCCAAAGGCCGGCAATATCATGATGTAAACCTCGGGATGCCCGAAGAACCAGAATATGTGCTGGAACATCACCGGATCACCACCTCCTGCAGCGTTGAAGAAACTGGTGCCGAAGAAATGGTCAGTAAGCAGCATCGTAACGGCGCCAGCCAGCACGGGCATGACGGCGATCAGCAGGAAGGCGGTAATAAGCCAGGTCCAGACGAATAGCGGCATACGCAACAAGGTCATGCCGGGCGCACGCATGTTGAGGATGGTGGCAATCACGTTGATCGAACCCATAATGGATGAAATACCCATCATGTGAACGGCAAACACGACGAAAGCAAAGCTCTGCCCGCCTTGCAGGCTTAAGGGTGGATACAGCGTCCAGCCAGCTGCCGGTCCGCCGGACTCCATGAACAGCGTGCTCAACAACATGGTGAAAGCGAATGGCAGAATCCAGAATGACCAGTTATTCATGCGCGGCAGGGCCATGTCCGGCGCTCCGATCATCATCGGTATCATCCAGTTGGCAAAGCCTACCCAGGCCGGCATGACTGCGCCGAACACCATGATCAGGGCGTGCATGGTGGTCATCTGGTTGTAAAAGTCTGGCTCTACCAGCTGCAATCCGGGCATGAATAATTCAGCACGAATGACCATAGCCATGGATCCACCGACCAGAAACATGATCAGCGAAAACACCAGATACAAGGTGCCTATGTCTTTATGGTTGGTGGTAAACAACCATCGATCGAGGAATCCCTGGGGTTTGTGATCGTGGTGTTCGTCGTGATGGCTGTCAATCTCACCGGAGTGGGCGTGGTCAATAACCTGAGTGTGTGAACTACTCATCTCGATCTTTTCCCTTACAGATTGGCTGACAATTGACCGCTCTTGATACGGGCAATGGTTTGTGGCTGGACTACAGTCGTTGACGCTGCACCGAATGTGTTGCGGGTATAAGTCAGTGCTGCTGCCATATCAGTGGCAGAGAGCATATTTCCGAAGGCTTGCATGGCGGTGCCGGAGCGGCCATTCATGACCACGTTGATTTGCTCATCAATGGGGCCGTCAATGACTGCACTGCCAGTCAAGGCAGGGAAGGCGGGTGCCAGCCCTGAGCCATCCTGCTGATGGCAAGCTGCGCACTGGTTGTCATAAACAGTTTCGCCATGCTCCATCAGTTCCGCCAGGCTCAAGATACGCTGCTCATCGGTGGTCTGCTGGGCTGTCTCGCCCTTCATATCCGCCAACCAGACCTGGAAATCTTCTTTGGACACAGCCTCCACAACGATGGGCATGAAGCCATGGTCTTTGCCGCACAATTCGGCACATTGACCACGGTAAACACCGGGCTCATTTATTTCGGTCCAGGCTTCGTTGATAAAACCGGGCACAGCATCGCGTTTCCAACCGAGTGCCGGCACCCACCAGGAGTGAATTACGTCATCAGCAGTGATCAGGAATTTGATCTTGGTGTCGACTGGCAAGACCACTCGCTTGTCCACATCCAACAGGTAGTTTTCCATGCTGGCGGGATCCGTACCTGAGTTCAGCATGCGTGCCGCATTGGAGGAGCTGCTGAGCGAACTGATGAAACTGATGTCATCCTCCAGATATTCATACTTCCAGCGCCACTGGAAGCCTGTGATTTTGATGGTGAGTTCAGTCTCTGGGTAGGTTTCCATTTGTATCAAGGCGGTAGTGGCCGGTATTGCCATGCCTACCAGAATCAGCACTGGAATGATCGACCAGATGATCTCGGCCTTGGTGCTATGGGTAAATTTCGCTGCTTTATAGTCACGTGACTTTCTGTGCAGAACGATGGACAGGAACATCGCACTGAACACCAGAATGCCGATCACCACACAGATCCACAGGCTGATCATGTGCAAGTCATAATGCATGACAGAGTGGGGTGTCACCCCGCGGGTCATATTGATCTCGTTGCCGCTCAGTCCGGGTGCTACCAGCAACAGCCAGAAGCTCGCAGTGACTGCAGCAAGAACTGCCAGTCCAACTATGATCGTATTCTGTTTTCTCATCGAAATATCAAGCCTCAGCTTCAATGGGGTTGGGCGCTTGCTTCACTTATTCGCTGCCCGGCTTCTGGCTGCCCCACAACCACCTGAAACCAGGAGATTGAAAGGATTAAAGGGGAATTTCCTCGTGCACCCACCGACATGTTCAGCCATCTCCAAGGTGGAGACGCCGGGTGGAAATTTCAACCGGATACCAGCCTCGAAGCTGGCAATTATATCGTCCCTCGCAAGGCAGGGGCAAGGTACGTGAGCGACGCTTGTGAGTTTTATTGCGCCGCGGCTGCAGTTAAACTGGTTCGTGCTGCAGATTTGCGGTGCGTGTAACAGCCGGAGTGTTGATCGGCAGCAGCAGAACCGGTTGCAAACCAGGGCATTTCCTTCAGGAGCAGCAGAGTGACGGATTCGCAGGCATTGGATTTTCTATTGAGTAACAGGAAGCCGATAGACCCTTTGTGGGATGAGCTTGATCTGCATTATCACGCTGATGAGCAGCAGCTTGTGCAGCGGCTGCTGCAACAGGCGCGGCAAGATCCTGAAGCCACGGACCGGATCAACAAACGAGCGGCCATGCTGGTTGGGCAGGTGCGCTCCCGCCAGTCTGAGCAAGGGGTCATGGAAGCCTTCATGATGGAATATGACCTCTCGTCGGAAGAGGGCATAGTGCTGATGTGCCTGGCAGAAGCCTTGCTGCGCATTCCTGATGACGAAACAGCTGAAAAACTGATTGCTGACAAGCTTGGCGATGCAGATTGGGAATCCCACATAGGGCGCAGCTCTTCCGTGCTGGTGAATGCCTCGACCTGGGGTCTGATGCTGACCGGCAAACTGGTGTCTTTGTCCGAATCCACCAGTGCGAATTTTCGCGCAGCATTGGCCAGGCTGGTCAATCGCAGTGGTGAACCACTGGTGCGGACGGCGATACGGCAGGCCATGCGCATATTGGGCTTTCAGTATGTTATGGGCCGCGATATAGAGGAGGCCCTGCAACGTTCGCAGAAAAAGGACAACCGTCAATATCGGTATTCTTACGACATGCTGGGCGAAGCCGCAATTACCCAGCACGATGCGGATCGCTACCTGCAAGCCTATCGATCTGCCATTAAAGCCACAGGCGCCAGCCACAAAGCCGGGGACGTATTCTCGGCACCCAGTATTTCAGTCAAGTTATCTGCATTGCATCCACGTTTTGAGTTTGCGCAGATAGATCGTGTGCTGCAGCAGTTGGTGC
>JANOGQ010000215.1:0-4446 GCA_031406105.1 Lysobacterales bacterium
GGCCTTGATCAGCGAGTGGCCGGTTTTATACATCACTGCCTTGCCGCCGGCCTCTTCGATCACCTTGGCCAGATGTCCGGTGCACTTGACGTCATAAATGATGGTGGCGCCGGGTACCCGGTCCAGCACATCCAGCGCCAGCAACATCATGACGCGATCGGGGTAAATGATGTTGCCGCCCAGCGTGACTACACCCAAGCGGTCGGCATCACCGTCCAGTGCGAGACCGATATCGGCATTCATCAGCCGCACCGACTCAATCAGGTCCTTGAGGTTTTCCGGGTCACTGGGGTCAGGATGGTGATTGGGGAAGGTGCCATCCACCTCATCAAACAGCGGCAGTACTTCGGCACCGATAGCGCGCAGGACATCGGCAGCACACACTCCACCCACCCCGTTACCGCAATCGACCACAACTCGCAGAGGCCGCTCGAGCTGGATATCACGCGCAATACGCTGCCGATACTCAGCCAGCACATCTTTTTTCTTCACGCTGCATGAACCGCTCTGCACTTGCTTGCGGATAATGCGCTGGTAAATCTCCTTGATCTGGTCGCCGAACAGGGTATCGCCAGCCAGCATGATCTTGAGGCCGTTGTAGTCGGGCGGATTATGGCTACCGGTGATCATCACGCCCGTGCCTTTGGCGTGTTCAAAGGCAGCGTAATACAGCACACCCGTAGGCACCATGCCGATATCGAGCACCTCGCAACCCGCTGAGGTGATGCCTTCTATCATGCCGCTGACCAGGTCAGGGCCGGATAGGCGTCCGTCGCGCGCCACCACCACCGGACCAGCATTTTTCTCCAGCGCCATGCTTCCCAGCACCTGGCCAACCAGCCTGGCAATGCCTGCGTCCAGGGTTTTGCCGACGATTCCACGAATATCGTAAGCCCGGAAAATTTCTGCTTTGAGCTCTACTGCATTGCTGTCGGTGCGGGTATGAACACGGTCAGCCAGGTCATAACGTAAACGCATGGGCGGCGGCTCCGATATCGAGGTGGGCGGATTGCCGGGCTTCTGCTCAGTGGCAGACCCCAGAGTTTGGTCAGGCGCCTCCCTGGCAATCGTCTGCGCATCGCGCTGCTCTGCAAGCAAGTTGTCCTGATAAGCTTTTTCATTCTCTGCCAGCTTGCGGGTCATGCGCTCCAGCGCCCAGGCCTGGTTCTTGCGGTAGAAAAACACCACTGCCAGCAGCAACAAACCACCCAGCAGCAACATCAGCAGCAGCGTTCCCGTGCCGAGGAAATTGGTATAAGCCGCCATCGGCATTTCCAGTCGGAACAGCGTGCCGCTAACCGGAATGCGTTGCGGTGACAGTTCCGCGCGCTCTTCGGACCCTATTTTCTTGAGCTCTGTTAACGCCTGGCGACCGTTGTATTGGGTCAACTTGAGGTAACTGCCGGAAAGGTCCGGGTTGAAACGATCGAGTACAAAGGCCGGATCAATCAGCAAAACCACGAAACCGCCCAATTCATCGCCCTGATTCAAGGCAGCGGCTTCTACCAGCATCGCCGGTTGCAGGCTGCCATGAATCTGCAAAGGCGGATTTCCACCCTGGGCTGCCTGGCGCAACATTTCCAGCAAGGCGAAACCATTGCTGCCGTGGGCCAGGGGATCAAAAGCCTGCAGGTCTGGGGGATACAGCTGAACGTCTTTAACCTCTGCAATCTTACTGGCGGCGTATGCCTGCAGCGCAGCCCTGTCACCGCCCTGCTCAAGCGCCTGTTGTGCCAGTTGCTGCAATTGCGCGTCCGTCACCAGCGCTTGCAGCTCTTCGGCGATCGCGCTCAATTGTTTGAAAGATTGATCGCTCTGTTCGGTGGCGCGGTTGAATGCCCGCACTCCGGCGAGATCTTTGAAACTCAACCACAGGGCACTGGCCACCAGCAATATCGCCAGCAAGCCCATCAGGGCCAATACACCTGAGGAGACACGCAGCTCGCCCATGGACCCGAGCTTTTCTTCCAGCAGCAATTTGAGTTCGTCCAGCTTGTTCGATTCCAGCTTCATTTCCTGTTCTCTATTCTGCACCCCAACAAAGGCCAGCCATCAATGATCGCCTGAATGCCGCCCGCATAGGCGAATTCAAGATCAGTTCAGTTCGGCCCCACTCAGCACATTTCAGGCCTGCCCGGTATGCCCGAAACCACCGGCACCGCGCTCTGATTGTTCAAAATCTGTAACCCACTCCCACTCTGCCCGCACCACCGGCAGAAACACCAGTTGGGCAATGCGATCGCCCGGCTCAATGGTGAATGCCTGGTCTGAGCGGTTCCAGCAGGAAACAAATACCTGGCCCTGATAATCACTGTCAATCAGGCCTACCAAATTGCCCAGCACAATGCCGTGCTTATGGCCAAGGCCGGAACGCGGCAATATGACGGCCGCCAGCCCACTATCACCCATATGCATCGCGAAGCCGGTAGGTATCAGCTGGGCCTGGCCCGCTGCCAGCAGCAAGGGCGCTGCCACACAGGCACGCAAGTCCATTCCCGCCGAACCTGCGGTGGCATAATCCGGCAAGGGAAATTCGGTTCCCAGCCGCGGGTCAATGGCTTTGATCTGGATGGGTCTCACGGCTTTTCTTCCCTGTGGTGAGGACTGCTGGTGTTGATTGTATGGGCCCGGCAGTATTCAGCCCGGCGCTTCTGTGGTTCATAACACAATGATCGACCTCATGATAGCAAGCCTGCTTCCTGAAAGCTGCCAGCCTGGTGACCTGTAACAGCCAAAACGGTAGTAGCATCGCGAAGGAATGGTGGTGTCTGGTGCCGGTCTGGAGTGAGGCCGATAGCCTTAGCTATCGGTCGAATGAAGACCAAGCCAGGCGCCGCCAGGCCGAGCCAGGCGCTACTGATTTGGCTGTTACAGGTCACTAGTAACAGCAATGCCCTACAAACTTGCGGCTTTATTCCTCTATCCAGCCAGCGATCAACGGTTAACACTGCACCCTGGTGTTGATTAATTGAGGGTGGTACCGATGCAGCTTTCCATAGCTCCACGTGAAAAACTGGCCAGCCAGGGCATGCGAGCTCTGTCCGATGGCGAACTGCTGGCCTTATTGCTGTGTAGCGGATCAGCCGCCATGCCGCTGGATTCGCTGGTCAAAAACCTGTTGGCCCGCTTTGGCGGCCTGCGTGGCCTGTTGGCCGCCGATCAGCAAGCCTTGCAGGCACAGCCTGGCCTGGGCCCCGCGAAATCAGCACAGTTGTCGGCAGTGATGGAACTATCCCGCCGCTACCTGCAGCAGGGTCTGGTTCGGGGTGAGCCGCTGGAAAGCCCGCAAGCAACTGAGCTTTATCTCAAGTCGGTGCTGCGCGATGCACCCCACGAAATTTTTGCCTGTCTGTTTCTCGATACCCGCCACCGGGTAATCGCCTTCGAAGAGTTATTCCACGGCACCATCGATGGCGCCACCGTCTATCCAAGGGTGGTAGCGGAAAAAGCCCTGAGACACGGGGCAGCGGCACTGATCGTAGCTCACAACCATCCTTCCGGAATCGGCGAGCCCAGCCTGGCAGACCAGGTCATCACCCGCCGGCTGAAGGAGGCACTGGCGCTGCTGGACATCCGCCTGCTGGATCACTTTGTAATCGGAGAAGGCGCGCCGGTTTCCATGGCGGCCAAGGGCATGCTGTAGGCTTGGGTCAAACACACCCAACCCCGTTGCGTGCCTGCCGTCAACGGTCGCGTTCAGGCGCTTCGGGGAAAAGTCAGGGTGTAATTCCGATGGTGTTTGGTCAGTGCTTAGGTCGGGTGTTCCTGCATGCTGGTTTCTGGCCTTCCCTGACCGGGATTGAAACCAAGCAGGTATAAGTGATTCGAACGCAGTGTCTCATTTCCTTTTATGCTGATCCGCATCCTGGCCATCAGCACTGTTTTCCAACTTTTTAAACTCCACGGCGGTCAGCACCACTCCAATAACCAATAAGGCGAAAACAAGGATAGCCGGGTAAAGAAGATTGAAGCTCGTCATCTTTTTCGCCCCATCAGCGCACACAACTTGAAGTAAATTGCAAAAGTAAAAATTGATGGAATCCAGATGGCAGTAAAGATCGCCTGTTCACGGTCTTTCATGACAAACCACAAATACGCCGAGATCGCAAACGATATCATCACTGCCAAAATGATGAAAAAATCAGATTTGTTGAACATGCAGTACCTCCCAAATTAATTACTTGTCGATGTAGTCTAGAATGCCGTAGCCAATGGCGCTGAGTAAGCACCCGGCAATTGCGATTGTACCTATCACGCGAATGCCTGAAGAAATGCCAATGGCAAAATCATCCAGCCGGATCAGGCCAATCAGGCCGAACAGAAGCCCCAAACAGCCAATCAATGTTAGTGTATTTCCCACAACAATGGACACTTTGCAGATGGATTTGTTGAATCTGTTTACGCCTGCGTTATTTTTACTAATGACCATGGCCCAGATTCTAACTG
>JANOGQ010000264.1:0-1713 GCA_031406105.1 Lysobacterales bacterium
CAAAGCAGACATTGAGTTCCCCAATGACCTGCTGCGCGAGCTGGATCGCATGGAATTTTACGTCTACGAAACTCAGCAGACCGTGGTTGCCCGCCATCGCCCCATCATTGTGATCACCAGCAACAACGAGAAAGAGTTGCCTGATGCTTTCCTGCGGCGTTGCTTCTTTCACTACATCCGTTTTCCCGACAAGGAAACCATGGCGGAGATTGTGGATGTGCATTTTCCCGGTTTGAAAAAGGAATTGCTCAAAGAAGCTCTGGAGTCTTTCTACCGATTGCGCGATGTGCCCGGCCTGAAGAAAAAGCCCTCCACCTCCGAATTGCTGGACTGGCTGAAACTGTTACTGGCAGAGGATATTCCCCCCGAAGCCCTGGCCGGTGACGATCGCCGCAAAGTATTACCGCCGCTGCATGGCGCTCTGCTGAAAAATGAGCAGGATGTGCATCTGTTTGAGCGCTTGATCTTCCTGCATCAGCGGGAAGGCCGGTAAGAACCGTGTCTGCGGCCGTTTGGCAGGGGTTGCGAGAATCGGTGGCAGCATGCTAGTCGATTTTTACTACGCGCTACGTGCTGGTGGCCTTAAGGTTTCCGTTACGGAGTACCTCTCCTTGCTGGCTGCGCTCAAAGCGGGTCTGGCAAATTACAGCCTGGATCAATTCTACTTCCTGGCGCGTACCTGCCTGGTCAAGGACGAAGCCCATTACGACCGCTTCGATCGTGTCTTTGGTGCCTATTACAAAGGCATTGAACAGGCGTTTGGCCCGGCCGGCGCGGAGATACCCGAAGATTGGTTGCGCCAGCAGGTTGACCGGCTGTTCAGCGATGAAGAAAAAGCCGCACTGGAGGCCATGGATTGGGACGAGTTGATGGAGACGCTCAAAAAGCGGCTCGAAGAACAGAAGGAGCGCCACCAGGGTGGTAACAAGTGGATCGGAACGGGCGGCACCTCACCTTTTGGTCGCGGTGGATACAACCCGGCGGGAGTTCGCATCGGTCCCGGTGGCGGGCAGCGTTCTGCGGTCAAAGTGTGGGACAAGCGGGAATATGCCAATCTGGATGACACGCTGGAACTCGGTACTCGTAACCTGAAAGTTGCGTTGCGTCGACTGCGTCGATTCGCCCGCCAGGGTGCGGCCGATGAGCTGGACCTGAAAGACACCATTGATTCCACCGCACGCAATGCCGGTTGGCTGGATATCAAAATGCGACCGGAGCGGCATAATGCAGTCAAAGTGCTGTTGCTGCTGGACGTGGGTGGCTCCATGGATGACCACGTGCGGGTTTGCGAAGAGTTGTTCTCTGCTGCACGGGGCGAATTCAAACACCTCGAGTACTTCTACTTCCACAATTGCGTTTATGAGGGCTTGTGGAAAGACAATCGCCGCCGGCATGCCGAAAAAACCCTGACCAGGGAAGTGCTGCACAAATATGCGGCTGACTACAAACTGGTGCTGGTGGGTGATGCCACCATGAGCCCGTACGAAGTCAGTTATGCGGGCGGCAGTGTGGAGCATTTCAACGAAGAGCCGGGTGCAACCTGGTTGCAACGGCTACTGGATACTTATCCCAAGGCCATCTGGCTTAACCCGGAGCCACAGCAGCGCTGGCAGCACACACCCTCGATTCGTATGATTCACGAACTGATGGAACAGCGCATGTTCCCGCTTACCGTCAAAGGCCTGGAAGAAGGTATGCGCAAGTTGACTTGAG
>JANOGQ010000290.1:0-7366 GCA_031406105.1 Lysobacterales bacterium
CATGATTCAGGGGAAACACTTTTATTGTAATCAATCGAGAGTACATCCCACATGACAATTTTATAATTGCTGAGCGCTTTGATTTGCTTTCGGGTGATTCTTCCATACGGTGGCCTGCTTTCCGGATTACCAGGCGGTGATTCCGGTCGGTACCGAAAAGAAAATGGAGTTGAATCGCGGCGCGTTAATGCTGGCTTTGCAGCGCGCTTCAATTTTGTCCAATGAAAAATACAAAGGTGTAAGGCTGGAAGCTTCTGGAAAAATGCTGAAAATCATGGCGCATAATCCACAACAGGAACAAGCCGAAGAAGAACTGGAAGCCAGGCTGACTTTTGACCAGATGGCAGTGGGTTTCAATGTCACTTATCTATTGGATGCGCTCAATGCTCTAGAGGCGGAAGAAATTGTGCTGGAAATGCGCGACGCCAGCAGCAGTTGTCTGATTTCATCCGTAGGCGGCAGTCCGGATCAGCACGTAGTCATGCCGCTGAAACTTTGAGCCCGGCTCAACGGAGTTGCAGCCCAGGCTAGCCTATAGCGCAAGTCGGCTTGTAGTTCTCGATTGATTGTTCTCAGCATAGCTTCGGGACGAGCTGCTAAGGACGTGGCCAAGGATAGCGGCGTTTGCATATCACGCACCTCAGGATAGAGAATTTCCGCAACCTTGAGTCGGTTGAAATACTGCCTGAAAACGGCCTCAACTACTTTTTTGGGGAGAACGGGGCCGGCAAAACCAGTGTGCTGGAAGCTTTGTTCCTGCTTTCTCGCGGTAAATCATTTAGAAGCGTCGGCAGCGAAGAGCTGATATGCCACCAGGCGGACAGCTTTCAGGTGTTCGCCGAAACCCGGCATCAGGAAGAAATTCATCGTTTGGGGTTGGAGCGCAGCAAAAAAAACTGGCGCGCGCGTAAAGATGGCCAGGACCTGGCGCTATTAAGCGAATTATCACGTTCTTTGCCGCTGGTTTTGATGGAGCCTACCAGTCACAACCTGGTGAGCGGGCCGCCGGAGGGCAGGCGGCGCTTTCTGGATTGGGGTGTGTTTCACGTGGAACCTCTGTTTCTGGATGCCTCGCGGCAGTATTCGCGTGCTCTGAAGCAACGAAATGCAGCCTTGAGACGCGGCCAGGTCAGCATAATCGACAGCCTCGATGACATCATCGCGCCTTTGGGCGAGAAGCTCAGCATTTACCGCAAGACCTATGTTGATAAACTGGCTGAGGAACTTTCAGGACAACTGGACTCCGGCCGCGGCGGATTGCGGGGTATCACGCTGCGTTTCCAGCCTGGCTGGAAGTCAGGAAGTCTGAAAGCAGCATTCGATTCCGGGCGGGAACGTGACCTCGAACAAGGCATCAGCCAAAGTGGGCCGCACCGGGCGGATCTGGTGCTGGAGCGTGAAGGGCGGCAAATCCGCTCGACCCTGTCGCGTGGCGAGCAAAAAAACCTGGCAGCCTGTTTACTGCTGAGTCAGGCACAGATAATGAGAGCCAGCGGACAAGACCCTGTGATCCTGTTGGATGATTTGGCCTCTGAATTTGATCAGCGTCATTGCCAGGAAGTGCTGCAAAAGGCCCTGAGTTGCGCCAGCCAGGTATGGGTTACAGGCATCCAGGAAGGCGCTCTGGTGGCCGACTCAACCCGGTTTCACGTGGAACGCGGACAGGTCATCAAGATGCTATAATTCTGCCCGGCTCGAGCCCATCATCAAATTCCTGAACTCGCCAATTTTCAAGCGGCTCTGCCAGCGTCAGTATGGGCAATCACAGCAGTTTCAGAAGACCCTTGCGAGGGCTTGGTACAAACCATGAGTAATTCGCATTACGACTCCAGAAACATTAAAGTTCTCAAGGGCTTAGACGCTGTACGCAAGCGCCCTGGCATGTACATTGGCGACACCGATGACGGTACAGGTTTGCACCACATGGTGTTCGAAGTGGTGGATAACTCCATTGACGAAACGCTGGCCGGCCATTGTGATTATGTGCGGGTAACCATTCACGAAGACGACGCGGTCAGTGTCAGCGACAATGGCCGCGGTATTCCCGTTGATTTGCATCAGGAAGAAGGCCGCTCGGCAGCCGAAGTCATCATGACGGTTTTGCATGCCGGGGGTAAGTTCGACGATGACTCCTACAAGGTTTCAGGCGGTTTGCACGGCGTGGGGGTATCGGTAGTAAACGCTTTGTCGGAAGAGCTTGAGCTGCGGATACGCCGCGATGGCCACGTCTGGCGTCAGACCTACCACATGGGTGTTCCGCAGGAACCTTTGCGGGCCACGGGGCAGAGCGATAAAACCGGCACCAAGATCTGGTTCCGACCCAGCCAGGAGATTTTCAATAACCGGGTTTTTCATTACGAGATACTGGCCAAACGCCTGCGGGAGCTGAGTTTCCTTAATTCCGGTGTGCGCATCGAGCTGATCGACGAACGCAGTGGCAAGGAAGATGTTTTTGAATACAAAGGGGGCATACGCTCCTTTGTCGAACATTTGAGCCGCAACAAGACACCCCTTCACCCCACCGTCATGTACTTTACCGACGAACAGAGCGGGATAGCGGTTGAAGCGGCGCTACAGTGGACGGACTCCTATCAGGAAGCAGTATTCTGTTTTACCAACAACATTCCGCAGAAAGACGGTGGCACACATCTGGCCGGCTTCCGGGCCGCATTAACGCGGACGGTGAACCAATACATCGAGGAGTCTGGGGCGGCCAAAAAAGACAAAGTGGCCACTTCAGGCGATGATGCACGTGAAGGTCTTGTCGCTGTTCTGTCGGTCAAGGTGCCGGACCCGAAATTTTCTTCGCAAACCAAGGACAAGCTGGTGTCTTCCGAGGTTAAAGCGGTTGTCGAATCCGTTATAGCAGCGATGTTGCGGGATTTTCTGCTGGAAAATCCGGGCGAGGCCAAGACTATTACTGCCAAGGTGGTTGAGGCCGCCAGAGCCCGTGAAGCGGCTCGCAAGGCGCGCGAAATGACGCGCCGTAAAGGGGTTTTGGACATAGCCGGACTGCCGGGCAAGCTGGCTGACTGCCAGGAAAAAGATCCGGCCTTGTCGGAAATATTCCTGGTGGAGGGCGATTCAGCCGGCGGCTCGGCCAAGCAAGGTCGCAATCGCAAATACCAGGCTATCCTGCCGCTCAAAGGCAAAATTCTGAATGTGGAAAAAGCCCGCTTTGACAAAATGATCGCTTCGGCCGAGGTGGGCACGCTCATCACCGCTCTGGGTTGTGGTATTGGCCGCGACGAGTTCAATCCGGACAAATTGCGCTATCACCGCATCATCATCATGACCGATGCTGATGTTGACGGCTCGCACATCCGCACACTGCTGTTGACTTTCTTTTATCGCCAGATGCGCGAACTGATCGAGCGCGGCCACATTTATATTGGCCAGCCGCCACTGTACAAGATGAAACAGGGCAAGCAGGAACATTACCTCAAGGACGATACGGAGTTGAATGATTACCTGCTGGCCCGAGCGCTGGATGATGCAGCTTTGATTTTTTCTCCCGATGCGCCTCCTTTGCAGGGGCCGGCTTTGGAGCAGATCATGCGCGACTTCATGGCTGCCAGCCAGACCAACATTCGGCTGGCGCAACGCCACGACGCTCTATTTTTGGATTATCTAATTGATTCTGAAAGGTATTCTGTGGAGTGGGACGCACCAAGGGCGGGCCAATGGGCCAGCGACTTGAGTGATCGGCTGAATCAGGCCAGCCCGCCCAGCGTCAAGTACAGTTTCGTGCTTAATCCGGGTGAAGAAGGCAGCGAGCTGCAACTGAACAAATTCACCCACGGCGTGACAGAGTCCAAGCGCATCAAACGAGACTTTTTCCTGGGCCCGGAATACCGTTTGATGGGTAGACTGGCCGATACCTTGTACGGCCTGATCCAGCCGGGTGCCAAGGCGGTGCGGGGCAAATCCGAGCAGGAAGTCAAGAGCTTCCGCCAGGTTTATGACTGGCTGATGGCAGAAAGCCGCAAAGGTCGCAGCATCCAGCGCTTCAAAGGCCTGGGCGAGATGAACCCGGAACAGCTGTGGGACACCACGGTGAATCCGGAAACGCGGCGATTGTTACAGGTGACGATCGAAGATGCTGTTGCGGCCGATGAAATCTTTACCACCCTGATGGGAGATGAGGTAGAGCCACGACGGAATTTCATCGAACGTCATGCTCTGGATGTCACCAATCTGGACATTTGATTTCAGAGCGATACCGCCTGAAGCACTAATTGGCAAGTCGTTCCAGTGTTTCCTGCAAGCTCATTTCGCTCTGCAGTGAGCGGGTTTCGAACCCTAAGCCGCGTGCAGAGGCGATAAACTTACGTCGCGAGCTGATCAGAATGCAATTTTCTGCCCGAACACCGTAACGACGCAGGATATCTTGCAGCGCATCTTCGCGGTTACGCCGCTGTGTCAATAAAGAGCGCCTCAGGTAATACACACCATCCAGTTTGCCGCCGGCATCGGCCAGGCGTTTGCGTATGCTGTCCGGCCCAAGCAAGGCATCGTCCGGACTGCCGTGTTCGCCACTCCAATTCTCTGGCTGTGGCGCAGTGGCCAGCAAGTGGTAGCCTTGTCGGGTCAAAATCGCCAACAAGCGGAAAACCCGCTCGGCCGCCTCTTCTTTCATGACGGCCAAAATGTCGTCTCGGCTTATCAGCAATAATTTTTGTTCGGATTTGGTCATATGTTTGGGTGCTGTTTTGGCGCTCAGGCGAGTACTGAAACATCAGCGATACCATCAAACAGCGCTTTCAAACGGGCCAGTAAGGTGAGGCGGTTACGCCGCAACAACAGATCTTCATCCATCACCATCACCGCGTCAAAAAAGCGATCAACCGCTGGACCCAGAAGCGCCAACTGGCCCAGGCAAGCGGCATAATCCGCTGCTTCCAGCAGCGGCTTGAGGTGTTTTTCAGCTGCGCTAACTTCGGCGAAAAGCTGCCTTTCTTCCGCTAAAAATAACTTATTCTCTAAAATATCCCCATCAAGATTCTGTTCAGCCTTACGCAGGATATTGCCTATGCGTTTGTTGGCGGCGGCCAGGCTCAGAGCGGATTCCTGACCCATGAAGTCGCTCAGCGCTTGCAGCCGGGACGCGAAATCAGGCAGATCGGACCAGGCCGAAGCCATGGCAGCATTGATTACACCGTTGTCTTTGCCAGAATCCCGAAAATAACTGCGCGCCCGCTCCAGCACGAAAGTTTCTACCTCAGCCAGCAAATCATCGCTCAGGCTCACACCCTGCAGCTGATACTGCTCGGCGGCCAGCTGCAAACATCTGGACGGGGCGATGCGCAACTCAGCCTCCAGCAGGATCCGAACCAACCCGAGTGCACTCCGGCGCAGAGCAAAAGGATCTTTATTACCACTCGGTCGCAAGCCAGCAGCAAAAATCCCCACCAGGGTATCGGCCCGGTCCGCCACACCCAGCAGTTGCCCGGCTTTGCTTTTGGCAATCTCATCGCCGGCAAAGCGAGGCTGATAATGCTCCTCAATGGCTAAGGCCACGGCAGCATTTTCACCCGAATGCAGTGCGTACTGGTGCCCCATGTAACCTTGCAACTCCGGAAACTCACCGACCATCTGGCTCAGCAGATCGCATTTGCAAAGCTCGGCAGCGCGCCGGGCGAGTTTGGGCTCAATACCAAAATCCGTAGCCATCCGCTCCGATAATGCAGCTAATCTGCGTAATTTGTCACCTAAAGAGCCGATCTTGTTCTGAAAAACCACCTCATCAAGAGCAGAGGCATAGTCTGCCAGGGAGCGTTTTTGGTCCTGTTGCAGGAAAAATCGTGCGTCTGCCAGGCGCGGGCGTATCACACGCTCGAAGCCTTGCCGAACCTGTACTGGATCTGCTGACTGCAGATTGGCGATGGCAATAAAGCGATTACTGATGCGCTCACTGTCGGTAGCCTCAGCCACCGGAAAGAACTTCTGGTGATCCTGCATGCTGGCTACCAGGGCCTTATGGGGCACGGCCAGAAACTCCGCATCGAAACTGCAGATGATGGCACTGGGCCATTCCACCAGATTGTTGACTTCATCCAGCAGGCCGACGTCGATCTGCACGCTGGCTGCGGCAGCGCGAGCCATTCTTTCGATTTCGGCTTTGCGCAATTGCTGATCAGCCAGGACCCGTGCACCCTTCAGCACCATCAGATAATCCTTGGCCTGGGCAATGCTGTGTGGGCCCGGTGAGTGAATGCGATGACCGCGGGTCTCACGGCCCGCTTGCAGACCAAATAAGGCACCCGGAAGAATGTCCGCGCCATGCAAAACCACCAGCCAGTGCACCGGCCGGATAAAACTGAAATCATGATCGGCCCAACGCATGGGCCGGGGTATGGGCAATTGCTTCAGTGCTTGATCCAGCAACGGATAGATCAGGTCAGCCAGCGATTTGCCCGGAAGATTCTGACGGAGCACCAACCAGGCGCCTTTGTCGGTTTCAAGGGTTTCCAGATCGCTCATTTCTACCCCGGCTGAGCGGACAAAGCCCAGCGCCGCAGGGGTGGGCTGGCCCTTGGCATCATAGGCGGCTGCAACAGCCGGGCCGCGCCGCTCCTGCTGCTGGTCAGCCTGACAAGGAGCGGTGTTTGCAAAAAACAAGGCCAATCTGCGCGGAGTAGAAAAACAACGGCTGGCTGTGGTGCCAAAAGCCAGATTTTCCTTTTGCAGGCCCTGGCTGACAGCCTCAAACAGGGCTTCACGTAATTGATCCAGCGCCTTGGGTGGCAGCTCCTCACAGCCGATCTCGATCAGCAGATCAGCCGGGGTTTCGTTCGCGGGCCTGCTCATGACGGCGTCTCCGGCTTCAGCCCGGGAAAGCCCAGCGCTTCACGTCGCGCGTAATAGCACCCGGCGACGCGCCTGGCCAGGTCGCGCACGCGCAGAATGTAACTTTGCCGCTCAGTAACAGAAATGGCACGACGGGCATCGAGCAAGTTAAAGGTGTGCGAGGCCTTGAGCACCTGCTCATAGGCAGGCAGAGCCAGGCCTTTCTCAACCAGCTTCTGTGCTTCACGTTCGCAATTGTCAAACCAGCTAAACAAAGACGCCACATCCGCGTGTTCGAAGTTGTAATGCGATTGCTCAATCTCGTTTTGCAGGAAAACCTCACCATAGGTTACGCTACGGCCACCCACATCGGTCCAGACCAGGTCGTAAACGCTGTCCACGCCCTGCAGATACATGGCCAGGCGCTCGGTACCGTAGGTGATTTCCCCCAGCACCGGCCGGCATTCCAGACCGCCCGCCTGCTGGAAATATGTGAACTGGGTGACTTCCATGCCGTTGAGCCAGACTTCCCAACCCAGGCCACAGGCGCCCAAAGTCGGTGATTCCCAGTTATCTT
>JANOGQ010000314.1:0-2611 GCA_031406105.1 Lysobacterales bacterium
TGGAGTAAACAGGTTGGCAACGGACAAATCTTAGGCCCGGTTCAGGGCGACGGATTTTTTTTGTTTGGTGCTAAGCTGCGCCGAAAACACCGTGAGAATGAGGAGATGGCTGCGCAATGGACCAGGAAAAGCTTAATCGGCGCTTACAGATCATCGCCAACGTCGGCATCGTCGCCGGCCTGGTGCTGGTGGGTGTGCAACTGAAGCAGAATTCGGACCTGCTCAAAATGCAGTTGCTGTATGAAGAAAGCCAGCGCTCCATGGACATTGAAACCCTGGTGATCGGTGAAGACGCGGCGCAGGTCTGGGCCAAGTCGATCGACAATGCCGCAAGCCTCACCCTGGCAGAGCAGCGCGTGCTGGAGGCCATACTGTGGAGCTACACGGAAAACCTGCGCGCCACCCATATGCTGTCGCAGTTGGGTTTGCTGGAGGAAGCCGAATGGAGGCAGCGGGTCAATGCCGACTCAGCCTTTTACCTGGCCAATGCCTATGCCCGCGCATGGTGGGACAACTACAGCGAAGACGCTTTCTCCCCTGAATTGATTGAGGCGATCGATGCGCGATTGGCAGCGGTTGAAACGAACTTTACGCCACGCTACATGGAGAAAATCATGGCCAACCTTGAAACAGGGAAGGTGACTGGGCAGCAGGACACAGCACTCGACTTGGCTCTCGACCCTGATTCGCCCGAATCTCAAATCCGCGCTGCCCGGGCCCGCTACAACAGCGCCCTCGCAACCCAGCAGCTGGAAGGGCTGGCCGATCTGTTCGCTCCGGACTATCAACTGATCTCCGGCCGCGGCGACCGGCGCCAGGGCCCGCAAGCCCAGGTAGACATGTGGCGCAAAACTTTCACGGACGACCCGACTTTCAACTGCCAGCGTACACCGGAAGAAATCAACGTGAATGCCGATTGGGGCCTGGCACGCGAAATCGGACGATGGTTGTGCACGCAGACGGTTGAAGGCCTGCCAGCTCAGTATGCAGGCGTCTACGCCGCAAAGTGGCAAACCACGGTGAGATCCGAATGGGTGCTGCTGTCTGAAGTTTTTACCACCCTCCGCTGTGAGGGCCCGCCGGCTGCCTGCAGGCGGCCCGATCCCATTCAATAGCTTGGGAAGATCAAAAGTGATCCCGCTTAGCGCAGAGGGCGCTAACTTTGAATGCGTTTATCCTTGCTTCTTAATACTCTCTTAAGGCAACTCTGAGTATTCTGTTCCGCGTTGGTTCTCGAAGATGCCTGTGCACGAATCCGCATTCGCTCTCAATACAGCAGGCGAGGATAATATGCGCGTGGAAACCCATTCCCAGTATTTTGAAACCGTCATCATCGGCAGTGGATTTTCTGGCCTGCTGGCGGCCATCCGCCTGAAAAAATCCCAGCTCGATGATTTCGTCCTGCTGGAAAGGAGTTCCGACCTGGGCGGAACCTGGCGGGACAACTCCTACCCGGGTGCCGAGGTGGATGTTCCCACCGGATTGTATTCCCTCTCCTTTGTTCCCTATCCCTTCAGGAAGCGCTACGCGCCGCAGAGTGAGCTGCTCGCTTACACCCATTACATTATTGACAAGTTTCACTTAAGGAAATACACGAGGACAAATCAGGCCGTCAGCAGCCTCAGTTATGACGAAAGTCTGTGTATGTGGCAGGTCGAGGTGGAGTCCGGTGAGCGCTATCTCGCACGTTTCATCATTGACACCAGCGGCGTATTGGCCAATCCCAAAACACCTTACATTGAAGGCGCGGAATCATTTCAGGGAGTGGCATTCCACACAGCACAGTGGAATCATGATGTGCCCTATGCGGGTAAACGTGTTGGCGTTATTGGTTCCGGATGTTCCGCAGCTCAGGTTGTTCCAGCCATAGCGAGCAAGGTGGAAAGGCTTACGGTTTTCATGGGCAAAGCCCAGTGGATCATTCCGCGCTCAGATCGGAATTACGGTTCGCTTGAGCGTTACATTACCAACTTGCCGGGGATCCGGCATATCAAGCGATTCATGATATTTATGTATCATGAAGTGAGGTTTATTGCATTTCGCCGCTATCCGTTTACTGCGACCCTTTGCAGGGCCATAAAAAAGCTGTATGCACGAGCGCTTGAAAAGAATCTTGAGAAATTTATCGACGACGATAAATTGCGCCAGCACATGATGCCTGACTATGAATTGGGCTGCAGGCGGGTCATACCGACCAATACCTACCTACCCGCACTTTCCCGTGAAAATGTTGAAGTTGATGTCAGTGGCATAGATAAAATCACGCCCACCGGGATTCGGACTAAAGATGGCAAAGATATCCCTTTGGATATCATTGTGTATGCAACGGGATTTTATGCCTATACCAACATGCAGAAGGCTCTGACGTTTCAGGTTTATGGTACGGGTGGCCGGAATCTGAACAGTGAATGGGAATCCGAGATTGTCTCCTACAAAGGCATTACCGTTTCCGGCTATCCCAACTACTTCAAGATCAACGGCCCCAACACCGGTACTGGCCACAGTTCTCAAATCAGCTACATGCAGACGATGGTGAGTTACACGGTCAAGGCGATACGGGCGGTCAAGCGGAACAAGAACATCAAGGCCATCGATGTCAAAAAGGATGTGC